>JAYEMU010000105.1:0-9373 GCA_034718475.1 Nanobdellota archaeon | reverse complement strand
TCAGTTTTCCATACATCATAGTCAGTAACTGTAGCGATTGTCTGATAGCATATCTGCGCTTCTCTTGCCAATACAACTTCTGGAGCCATTGTCATTCCAATTATATCTGCGTTCCAGCTTTTGAAAACATTGCTTTCTGCCCTTGTAGAAAATCTTGGGCCTTCTATCACAACACATGTCCCCTTTTCATGGAAAGGAAAACCTAATGAATTTGCGCTTTCTATTAATAATTTCCTTAAACTGTTACAGCAAGGTTCCGCAACTGAGATATGGCAAACTTGCGAACCTTCGTAAAATGTAGATCTTCTATGCAAAGTCCTGTCTATGAATTGGTTAGAAAAAACAATGTCGCCAGGCTTAATCTCTTCTTTTAATGAGCCAACTGCTGAAGGCGCTAAAATATGTGTAACTCCCAATTCTTTCATTGCCCAAATATTTGCCCTGTAAGGTACATTTGTAGGATTGATTTTGTGGCCTTGGCCATGCCTTGGCAAAAAGACTATGTCTGTTCCCTGCATTCTGCCGATTGTTAATGAATCTGATGTAGCACCAAAAGGAGTGTGCACTTTAACTTCTTTAATGTCTTCAAGAATTTCAGAATCATAAACGCCTGAACCCCCAATTATGCCCACTTTTACCATAAGGATTGGATATCTGAATTTTATTTAAAGTTTATGGTGATAGAATAATAAATTCATAATTTTTTTAAAGCTTTTGTCATTAATTCTTTTCAATGGCGCCAAAAATTTATAAAAATGTTGAAATTGGCGAAGGCACAATCATTGAAGATGGTTGTATAATCGGCTTGCCCCCTAAAGGAAAAACAAATGGGGAATTAAAAACTATTATTGGCAAGGGCTGTTTAGTTCGTTCTGGAACTTATGTTTATGCAGGGAATATTATTGGTGATAATTTTCAAACAGGAAATAAGGCAAATATAAGAGAGAATAATATTATAGGAGATAATGTAAGTATTGGAACGTTAAGTATTATAGAACATAGAGTCAAGATTGAAGATAATGTGAGAATTCATACGCAGGTTTTTGTGCCTGAATTTTCATTGCTTAAAAAAGGATGCTGGTTGGGCCCAAATGTAGTTTTAACAAATGCTTTTCATCCATTGTGCCCTAAAGTTAAGGAATGTTTAAAAGGTCCGGTAATTGAAGAGGGGGCTATAATTGGAGCCAATTCTACTTTGATGCCGCATATAATAATCGGTAAAAGAGCAATTGTTGGTGCAGCGTCTTTAGTTACAAAAAGTGTTGATGGTCAAATGGTTGTAGCTGGAAATCCTGCAAAGCCAATAAAGAAGATAAGCGATTTAAAATGCAAATTCCCTTCTGAAAGGGGAATTGTAAAGCCATATGGGGATGATAATTTATGAATGTTCCTTTAGTGGACTTGAAGAGAAGGTATTTGTCGTTAAAAGAAGAGATTGACAAGTCGATAAAAAATGTTATTGAAAATACTGCTTTTATAAATGGTCCAGATGTAAAATTATTAGAAAAAGAATTTGCAGAATATTGCAATGCAAATTATGGTATTGGCTGTGGCAATGGCACTTGTGCAGTGCATTTAGCATTAAAAGCAGCAGGCATAAAAGATGGGGATGAAGTTATTACAGTGCCCAATACATTTATTGCAACAGCAGAAGCTATTTCATATTTAGGTGCAAAAATAAAATTTGTTGATATTGACCCTGAGACTATGCTGATGGATGTTAATAAAGTTGAAGAAACCATAACTTCTAAAACAAAAGCAATATTGCCAGTCCATTTATTTGGGCAAATGGCTGACATGAAACCTTTACTTGAATTAGCTAAAAAATATAATCTTAAAATTATTGAAGATACTGCCCAAGCCCATGGTGCTGAATATTATGGCAGAAAAGCACCTTTTCATGAAATTGCAACATTTAGTTTTTTTCCAGCAAAAATAATGGGCGGATTTGGGGATGCCGGAATTGTAGTAACTAAAAATGAAGATATGGCAAATAAAATTAAGCTTTTAGTTAATCATGGCAGAACAAAAAAATACGAACATTTAATGGAAGGCTATAATTATAGATTAGATACAATTCAAGCAGCAGTATTAAGACCAATGCTAAATAGATTAGATGGATGGGTAGACAAGAGAAGAGGAATAGCAAAAAAATATAATGCGTTATTAAAGGATTTGCCAATAGAAACACCTGTTGAAAAAGAATATAATAAGCATGCTTATTATATGTATGTAATTAAAACTGAAAATAGAGATGAATTAAAAGATTTCTTGAAAGAAAAAGACATATCAACCGGCATACATTATCCTATCCCGTTGCATTTGCAATCAGCATATAAGCATTTGGGCTTGAAAAAAGGGGATTTTCCGGTAGCTGAGGAATGTTCCAAGAAAATTTTATCATTGCCTTTCTTCCCAGAAATGACAGATGAAGAAATAAATTATGTTGTAGAAAATATAAAATTATTTTTCGCTAGCAAGAGCCAATAACTTTTGCCATTCTTTATTTACATTTTCTTGAATCTGTTTTAGAATATGCTTATTTTCTTCTTTAAATAAATGCTTAAATCTTTTTTGAAGTTTTAGAAATTCTTCAATAGGCTTAGGATTTTCTGGCTTATAGTTTATTTTATATTTGCCATTTTCAATTTCGTATAATGGCCAAAAGTTTGTTTCTGTTGCCAATTCAGCAATTTTAATTGTTTGTTCCATTGGGAATTTCCAGTTCAATTGGCAAGGCGACAAGACATTAATGAAAGCTGGCCCTTTAATTTCAAAAGCCTTTTTAGCTTTGTTATATAAATCCTGCCAGTTATGGGGAGAAGCTTGAGCAACATAAGGAATATTATGTGCAGCAACAATTTTAGTAATGTCTTTGTGGAATTGTTCTTTGCCTTGTTTTACCTTCCCTGTAGGCGTAGTAGTAGTTGCAGCACCAAAAGGAGTAGCACTTGACCTTTGATTTCCAGTATTATGTACTACAAAACCATCTGCAATAAAATTATGTTCACCTTCAACTCTTAAATCCAAGGTGGGCTCTTCTCTAATGAATTTGATAGATTTAATTTTTTCAGTACTAAATTTTTCGTTATCTGCAAGAAAATCTCTTTGTTTAGTCTGGGATAAGTATTTAGAAATATTAGGTTTGCTTTTTTTGCTAAAGCAGATATAACCATAATAAGAGTCTTCTAGTAATTTCCTATAAACACAGAAAGTTCCTTTTGTTTTAGTTTGTTTGTGAATTTTTCCTACCCTATAGTCAATCGATTGCAGAAGTATCCTTAAGCTTTTTAATAAATCTATGCTTGCAGAAACATACCTACAGCTGTTATTTATTTTATATCCGTCCGATAGCATTAATCCTTTAACAAAAGCTTCTTTCTCATTTGTGGGCAAGGTAAAAATCCAAGGAGGGACTATCTTAGTTTTTGCATTAGTCCCAAAATTAAGGGATTTAATAAATCTTGCAAGATTAACAGAATAGATATGAATATAATTTTTTTCTTTTTGAATGATGTCTTTGCCAAATAATTTTTTGTAAAGTTTAATTAACCTTTTGCTTCCTTTAGTTTCCCGAGGCAATGCAAAGCCAACTTCGCCTTTTTTTACTCTAATCCATCCATCGCCAACATACAAGCCCAAAATTTCCATAAGTCCAGGGCTGCTTTGTTTAGGGAGCTTAACATTATTAATTCTATTTACTTTATAATCTCCTTTTTTTGAAACTTTAATAGGCTTAAATTTAAAACTTTGACCTTTTATTAAATTACTATTTTGAACAACAACTTCATCACCCTTTTTCAATTTTCCTAGTGTTTTCCATATGAAATGAGATTTTTTCCCTCTCCCATTTCTTTTTAACACTAAAAATGGATGGTTTGATGTAGCTTTTATTGAATAATGAAGAGTAGCTAATTCGTAAATTTTTTTAACACCATTATTAAAAATTCCTGTACATTTCTTTAGTACAGGAGTTTGATTTTTTTGATTGAATGCAAAAATTTTTTCACCTTTTTTAATAGCGGTAATCTTTTTTAACCCTTCTTTAGTCATAATTAACGAATCTCGGCTTAAGCAATTCATATAAGCTTCATTATCATAAAGAACATAAACAAAATCATGCTCTCTTTCTAAAGCACCAGATAAAGATTGTAATCCAATATCATATGTGCCACCATCTCCACCAAAAGCTAAAAACTTAATTTCTTTTTTAATTTTACCTTGTCTTTTCAAAGCCTTATAAGCACCTTCAACCCCAGATAAAGTTGATGAAGCATTAAGAAAAGTATTGTGTATTGCAGGGACTTTCCATGAACTTTGTGGGAATATTGTTGTAGTAACCTCTAGACAACCAGTAGCTAAAGAAACAACTAAGTCTTTGCCAGTTGCTTTCATTACTGTTCTAATAATTATTGGAAATGCACAGCCTGCGCAGCTTCTATGACCTGAAGCCAACCGGCTTTCTTTTTCAGCAAATTCTTTAATGTTAACCATTTTTCAAACCTATAAATTTTCTTTTTTCAAATTTCCCTTTTTCCAATTCTTGAAAAATTTCTTCAATGTCCTCTTCATAAATCTCTCTTCCGCCCAAACCATAAATATAACTTTGAATATTTTTATTAGGGCAAGCATTTAATACATTACTATAAGCTGGGGCGTTAGAACCTGAAGATAAAGACCTATCCAGAACAGCAATAGATATAGAATCCCTTAAAGCCTTTGCTACATCTTCATATGGGAAAGGTGTAAATAAATTTATTTTTAAGACTCCATAATTTGGATTATTTTTTTTATCAATGAAGGCTTTTATATTGCCAACTGTAGATCCTAAAGCAACAATGACACATTTGGCATTTGTTAGATTATAGCATTCAATAACATCATATTTGCGTTTGGTTATTTTGGATAATTCCTTGCCATGCTTCAAGAAAGAATCCTTTGCTTTTAAAATTGCATCTTCTTGTTCTTTTTTAACTTCAAAAAATGAGTCCTGCAAACATAATGGACCATAAGTGAATGGATCGTTAGTATTAAGAAGATGCCTTTTTGGTTGATATTCTCCAACAAAGTTTTTAATTTTTTCATCTTCAAATATTTCTACAGGTTCGACACAGTGGGAAACAATAAACCCATCTTGGCAAACCATTATTGGCAAGCTTACTTCTTCTGCAATTTTAACAGCCAATAATGTATTTTCATATACTTCTTGTGCTGTTTCAGAGTAGATTTGGATCCATCCTGAATCTCTAACGCCCATGGTATCCGAGTAATCGCAATGTATGTTTATTGGCCCTGAAAGAGCCCTGTTAGCTACGTTCATTATTATCGGCAGCCTAAGGCCTGATGCAACGCCCATTGGCTCAAACATTAATGCTAAGCCTTGCGATGATGTGGCAGTCATTGCTCTAACGCCAGCAGCTGATGCTCCAATTACAGCGCTTATAACAGAGTGCTCAGATTCGACTGTGATAAATTCTGTATCCACCAAACCTTCAGCAGCGAATTTGGCAAAGTTTTCAATGATAGGGGTTTGAGGTGTAATTGGGTAAGCCGCCACAACCCCTGGTTCACATTGCCGCATCGCTATAGACGCTGCATCTGCACCGGAAATTGCAACTTTCTTCATTTTTCCTCCATTTTCATCTTAATGCATTTTACAGGACAAACATCAGCACAGATTCCGCAGCCCTTGCAATAATCAAAATTTGTTTCTAAACGCTTGCCGTTTTTAACTTTAATACAATTTTCCGGGCAAAAAATAACACATTTCATGCAATGTATGCATTTATCTTTATCCCATTCAGGTTTTAATGTGCGCCAATCACCAGTCTTGAAATCTTTTGAACTGCCAGCCTCCACCTTTGCGCCTTTTTTGTCTTTCATTTGATAAACCCATACCCTTTTTTAATAGCTGTAATATTTTGCTCAATTAAATTTTTATTAAATTTCTTACCAAATTTTTCTTCAAAACTTTTTATTAAATTTTCTAATTTCAAGAGATTAGAGATTTTTATTAATGCTCCAAGGATGGCAGTATTAGGCTTATTTTTACCAATAGTATCCAAAGCAATATCTGTAGCATCCAAAATAAAAATATTACCTTTAAACTTGGTAAGATGTTTTATTTCTTCCTTGCTTTTTTTGGTATTAACCAATAACATTACATCCTTATTAAACCTCTCTAAGCTTAAAATTTTTAATAATGAATCATCTATAACTAAAATATAGTTTGGATGATTGACAGGGGAATATGTCTTGATTTGTTTATCTGAAATTCTAAAGAATGCTTTCATAGGCGCCCCTGATCTTTCTGGACCATAATTTGGAAAGGTTTGAAAAAATTTATTTTCTTTTAGGGAAGTTTCAGCTAAAAGCTGGCCGGCACTTTTTGCACCTTGCCCTGCACGGCCATGGATAACAATTTCTATCATATAATTGCCACTTCCTTTAGTTTATTTAAAATTTTTGTTTATAAAAATACTTCTTTGCCAGTTTTGGCAGATTCATAAATCGCCCTGATAATCTTTACACTTTTTATTCCTTCCATGCCATCCACGCCTGCAGGTTCATTCCCATTCTGGTTTAAAACATTAATTATATTCTTAATAACTTCTTTATGCCCAAAACCATAAACATTTTGAGGGCTAGTTGCCACTTCTTTAATTGTGGCATCATCATTTTGATAATCTGCAAATTCCCATTTTTCAATTTTGTTCATTGCCATGCCGCCAACCTTTACTGTTCCTTTTTCCCCTAGCAAGGTTATTGAGCCTTCCATGTTCCTTGGGTATGTACAAGTGGTAGCTTCAATTGTGCCTAAAGCACCATTATCGAATTTCAAAATGGCTACAGCTGTGTCTTCAATTTCTATATTATGGTTTAATGTTTCAATCTTTCCCTGTACACTTCTTATCGGCCCCATCATCCATTGGAGCATATCAACATGATGGCTTGCCTGTGTAAACAACATGCCTCCATCAATATCTTTTGATCCATGCCATTCATTGTTGTCATAATATTCCTGCGGCCGTGCCCATCTTACTGTGATGTTCCCTAAAAATAATTTTCCAAAACGCCCTTTTTCAAGAGCTTCCCTTAATTTGACAATTGGGGGGTTATATCTATTCTGCTTTACTACAAACAGTTTAACATTATTTTCATTACAAGCATTAATCATTGCTATTGCATCTTCAGTGTGGAGAGACATTGGCTTTTCTGTTAATACATGCTTTTTTTGATTGGCAACATTTATAGAAATTTTAGGGTGTGTTGAATTAGGCGTACAGATATCAATAATATTAATATCATCCCTTTTAAGCATTTCAAAATAATCAGTATAAAAATCACAATTATTTTCAGATGCTGTTTTTTTAGCTAATGCTTCATCTTTATCACATACAGCTACTAATTTTGCATTAGGGTTCTCTTTTATTGCATCTAAATGTTTTCCAGCAATGCGTCCACAGCCAATAAGCCCAAATCTTACCTCTTTATTCATTTTAATAATAAATCCTTATTTTGCTTTAAAAAGATTATGTATTAATTCTCTTTTTTTAAGGCTGAAGCTTTTCGTTAACCTGCATTTCAAAAAACATAGCAAACAATAAAAATTGTATGCCTGTTACTAAAAATAAAACTGATAAAATAGTTTCATTTGTAGGCGCGGCACCATTTAAGGCAAAATAAATGACCCTTAATCCTAAAATCAATCCTAATGGAATGATAAAAAAACTTGAGAAATAGAAAAATACTAATGGATGAAAATCCTGTAAAAGATATTTATATTTTAATCTCCAAAGAAATTTTTTTAGATATAAAGGAAATACTTTTTTTATGTATTTGAATATTTTAATTTGGGATTGGCGTTCGCCTTTTAGGTAAATTGCCCTTCTTGGAACATCTTTAATCCTTAAATTAAAGGCGTTAAAGACAATTATAAAGTCTCCCGGATAGCCGTAACCCTTGAAGGCGTATTTCCAGTTTACTTTAGCAATTGCTTCTTTACTTATTGCTGTATAACCATCTTGGGTGTCAAATATCTTATAATATCCTGATGTTATCTTAACTAAAGCTGAAAGCAGGGAATTTCCCAATAGCCTTTGAAATGGCATAACTTCTGGTTTTGCTAGGTTTTGATTTTTGCCTGCATAAAGAAAGCGGTTGCCTTTAACATAATCTGCCTCTCCGCTGATGATGGGCTCTAAAAAGTTTGGCAAGTCTTTAAGGTCCATTTGATGATCTCCGCCAATAACAACTGCAATGTCATAATAATCTTTGTTTGAATTTAAATAGCCTGTAATTATTGCTGCACCCACACCATGATTTTTTCTGTGGTTTATTAACTGAATCCTTTTATCTTTTTTAGCACACTTTTTTACGACTTCTGCCATATTGTCTGTGCTGCAGTCATTAATAACATAAATATGATCTATCGTTTTAGGAACATTTTCTAATGTTGGTATTATCAGCTTCTGCTCATTATAAGCAGGGATTACTAATGAAATTTTTTTGCCGTTGTACATTCTTACGCTTAAAAATAATGGGGCTTATTTAAAGTTTATTGTTATTAATTAGATTTAGTTAAATTTAAGGCACCTAATGCACCATTTATATAAAATTTAAGCTGTTCTTTGCTTCTAATACTTTTTAACATTTTAAGCATATAACTTGGCCTAAAGTAAAACTCTTTATAGGCTTTTCTTCTCATTTCCAATAAATCATTTGGATTCAAAGTTTCAGTTTTCATAATTGGCTTTTCTGCCATTTGTACCCAGCCATTCCAATCAGGATTCAAAATTAGATTCTTTTCTTTAGCTTCTTTGTAAAGGTGGGTTCCTACAATTGGGATAGCAATAAAGAAGAAAGCCAATGTTGGATTAATTTCTTTAACTAACCTTAAAGTTTCATTAAATGTTTCTTTGGTTTCCCCTGGATATCCAATGATAAAACTTGCAGAATTTGCAATGCCTACTTTATTAATAAGCTTAAAGGCATCTTTAATTTGTTTAACTGTAATTCCCTTATCCATGGCGTTCAAAATTTTTTGATTTCCTGATTCAACTCCAAACCTTACAAAATAACAACCAGCATCTTTCATTGTTTCTAAAGACCTTTTATCAACAGAATCAACTCTTGTAAGACAATTCCAATGCAATCCATATTCTTCTTTTCTATCTTTTAATTCTTCTAAAAGCTTGTACATTCTTGGCTTGTTAATTATAAAATTTTCATCATTAAATTCAAGGCATTTGATTTTAAATTTGTCAATCAAATAATCTATTTCTTCCATAGTTTTATCTAAACTCCTATACCTAACTTTCTTTTTCCACATCACTTTTGAAGCACAATATCTGCAATTGTAAGGACATCCCCT
>JAYEMU010000104.1:0-9396 GCA_034718475.1 Nanobdellota archaeon | reverse complement strand
AATGAAAGAAGATCTTGATAATCTTGCTTCAGAAATAGCCTTGCCATTTATGGTTGGTGCAGGAACAATCTCCTTAAGCATATTATTATCTCAAAAAATGTCATATCTTTTAGGCACAACTACTATCATCATAATATTTAGTGTAAATTTTTTGTTGTTGGTGTTTTTAACAAAATTCAGAAGAAAAATTGATACAAAAAAAGTTAAAATAGCTTTTGATAAGAATATGGGGATTCTATTGAGGCTTAATGGATTCTTTATTGGTGCCCTAGGTGTAGATATGATATTAACTGGAATAAATAACTTATTTTTAATATATTGATTGGGGCAGGTTTTCTAACTCTTCGGGATTTTTTCACTTCGTGAAAAATCGTTGCAATATCCCTCGGTCACTTCATGACGAAACTAACAGGAATTTGTATTACCCACATACAAGATGTTAAACTCAATAAAAAAATTGGCTAAATATAGAAAGGGCAAGAACTAATTTACTACTTTATAGAAACTACAAAACCAAAAGGTTTAAATAATGGTTATATATTGCTATCATTAAAAATGGGAAAAAATTGAAGGAGAAAAATGGATACTACCAAATGAAGATGAGTGCCTGAAAGATAAATGTTTATTTAAAAAAGAGTGCTTAAGGAAAAAGATGAAATGAAAGCAATGATATTAAGAGTTGGGATAGATAAAGGAACAGATGGAACACTTGGTCCAATATTTCATGATGGTTCGTTTGAGTTTATTCCAATTTCTGAAGGAGATTCAAAATCTAAAGAAGACAGAACATATAAAAATACTATTGGTAGAAGTGGAAAACCTTTATCCACCTATTTACCAAAACAAATTAAAGATAAAACAATGCATTTTGACCCTGAATTTACAACTTTTACTTATGGTGATCCTACCTCCAAAAGGACATATTTATTAAAATTAGAAAAAGGGGATTTACTTGTATTTTATGCAGGGTTGTCCCATCAAACTAACAAATATAAGGATGCATTATACATTATAGGATATTTTTTAGTAGATAAAATTATCGATTTTAATAAATTATCAAAAAAAGAGATTAATGAATGTTATACTTTGTATCCTAGTAATGCTCATTTAAAAAGAAGTTATGATACAAGTGATTTAGTAATCGTTGTCGGTAATAAAAATCAAAGTAAACTTTTAAATAAAGCAATTTTGATTAGTGAGTTAAAATTAAATAAAATAGGTAGACATTATCATGGGGTTTCAAAAGAAATGGAAAAATTATTAGGAATCGCAGGTTCAATACAAAGAAGTATACCTCCAAGATTTATTCAGGGGAATGTTCATTTAAGCAATTTAAAAGAAATGTTAAAGAGTTAGAGTTTTTTCGCCCTTTATGTTATTCTTGATTGCTCTTCGAGCTCGATTGAACGCCCCTAAAAATTACTCTGTGGACAAAATTTTCCCACACTACGCATGGGAAAAGGACATAACAAGACTTATTCACCTACTATCATCTTTCATTTAATTGATTAAAAGAATTATTACTTTTTAATCTACCTTAGTCGTTACTATAGGATTATCCTTAATTATCATAGAATGTTCAGTTTGGGCAACTAAAGCATTTGACTTTTCCTTAAGCTGGGCATAAGAATGCAAAATGCCATCCCTAACTAACAACGGGAAAGTTATAGCTGAGCCCCTGACCTTATTTTCTACCCAGCGTCTTGCAAAAGGCAAAGTCTTATAATTTTCAACAACAAATTTCAAAACCTTCCTGGCAGTAAAGTTTCTGGGTGTTTTTAATATTTCCAGCTTATAGATATTTGATGGCGCACCTTCCACTACAACCCCTTCACCCCTGGTAGCAAAAGGTTCAATTGCGATATGCATGCCCTCTTCTAAAACCTTAGTATTGCCATTATCAAAATTTGGAATGGTTAAACCTGAATGGACTGAATACTCAGCCAAGCCATGGCCTGAAAGATTTTTTATTGGAGAAAAGCCAAGGCTTTGCAAGGTCTCCTTAATAGCCCTGCCAATTTTACAGATTTCATTCCCAGTATAGGCTTCCTTTATGGCAGCCCTTAATGCTTCTTCTGTAGCTTTTATCAGTTCAGTCTTGGGGCCTATTGTTAAGGCAGTATCGCCTATTGCTCCATTCACTTCTGAACCTACATCTATCTTTAAGACATCTTCTTCTTTTAGAATTAATTCATCATTGATAGAAGGAACATAATGCGCTGCAATTTGATTCAAGGATAAATTCGTAGGAAACGCTGGCTTGGCACCCAAAGCATAAATCTTATCTTCAATTTGGTCAGCCAAGTCTAAAAGCTTTATTCCTGGCTTGGCAATGCTTTTCCCAAACTGCAATGCCTCTCCTGCAATCTTCCCTGCAGAAATCCAATCTTCTTCAGTTGCCATAAAATAAAGAAATAAAGTAGTAATTAATAAACTTTGGGGTTTCACAGCCGCATGGAAAATTTCAAACCAAAAATTTATAATGATTAATTATATAAAATAAGAGTATGAAAGGCTTTATTGTTTACCCAACTTATAGGATAATAAACAGCAAACCCTATGTCTGCCTATTTGGAAAACTAGAAAATGGGCAAACATTTGTTTCCTTTAACCATTTTAGGCCTTACTTCTATATTAAAAAAACCGATTTGAAAAAAGCAAAAAAGCTTGAAAATTTTGAGTATGAAAAAATTAATTTTAAAAATTTTGAAGGTCAGGAGGTTATCAAAATAATTCTCAATGTCCCAAAGGAAGTTCCTAAAATCAGAGAGGCTTTTGAATCTAAAAACATTGAATGTTATGAGGCTGATATTAGATTTGTTTATAGGTACTTAATTGACAATAATATAAAAGGTGCGATAGAGATTGAAGGGGATTACGAGTCAAATGAAGAAATCGACAGGGTATACAAAGACTCAAAGATCAAGCCATCAAAATTCATCCCAAAATTAAAGCTTTTGTCATTAGACATTGAAACAGACATTAAGGGCAGGGAAATATATTGCATTGGCCTTTATTCCAAAGATTATAAAAAAGTAATAATCAATTCCAAAAAAAAGATTAAAAATGCCATAAGCTGCAATTCAGAAGAAGAAGTCCTAATAAGGTTCTATGATGAATTTAAAAAAATTGATCCTGACATTGTTACAGGATGGAACCTTATAGATTTTGATTTGCGAGTTATTAGAAACCGTTTTAAGAAGTATGGCCTACCTTTCACTTTTGGCAGGGACAACACCCAGTCAAGATTAAAGATTTTTTCTGACTTCTTCAGGGCTTCAGTTGCAACTTTTACCGGAAGAATGGTTCTGGACGGAATTGAACTCCTAAAATCCTCTTTTATTAGGCTTAATTCCTACAAATTGGACAATGCTGCAGAAATATATTTGGGTGAAAAAAAATTATTGCAGTTTAAGGATAAAGCTTCTGAGATTACAGAACTTTTCAAAAAAAATCCTAAAACCCTTGCAGAATATAATCAAAAGGATGCTGAATTGGCTTACAGGATATTAATAAAAACTAAGGCATTGGACCTAACAATGCAAAGATCTTTATTGACAGGGATGCCCATGAACCGCGTAAGCGCAACCATAGCAACATTGGACCAGCTTTACTTAATGGAAGCAAGGCAAAAAAAGGTGGTTGCACCTTCAAGAAATTTTATGACAAAAGATAAAAAGGCAAAAGGCGGCTTTGTCATGGAGCCTAAGCCAGGCATTCATGATTACATAATTGTGCTTGACTTTAAATCATTATACCCTTCCATCATAAGGACATTCAATATCGATCCTGCATCCTATTCCCCTAAATGCCAAGGCAAAGTTATCAAAGCCCCAAATGGCGCCTGCTTTAAAAATGAAGACGGCATCCTGCCTTCTATAATCCAAAAATTGTGGGCTGCAAGGGACTTGGCAAAAAAAGAAGGAAATGAACTGGCAAGATATGCAATTAAAATTCACATGAACTCTTTTTATGGGGCATTAGCCAATCCACATTGCAGGTTCTTTTCTTTGGATATTACTAATGCAATTACTCACTTCGGCCAGCATTTGATTAAAAAGACAGCTGAAGAGATAAAAAAATTAGGATATGATGTAATTTATGCTGACACTGACAGCAATTTCATTGTAACCAAAGCTAAAAACTTAAAATCAGCTGATAAAATCGGTCTTGAATTAGAAAAAGAAATTAATGATTTTTATGCCATGCATATCAAGAAAAAATATAATAGAAAATCCTTCCTGCATATTGAATATGAAAAATGCTATAGCAAATTTTTAATGCCAAGAATCAGGGGAAAATCTACAGGTGCAAAAAAAAGATATGCTGGTTTATTGAATATAAACGGGAAAGAAAAAATAGATGTTACCGGCTTGGAAATCGTAAGGTCTGATTGGACTGAATTGGCTAAAAAATTCCAGATGGAGCTTTTAGAGTTGGTGTTTCATGGAAAAGATGTAAAAAAATATATTTATAAATTTGCTAAGAATGTTTTAAAAGGCAAATACGATAAACTATTAGTGTATCGTAAATCAATAAGAAAATCCTTGGCAGAATACATCAAAATCACTCCGCCCCATGTAAAGGCTGCAAGAAAATTAAAGCATCTTGAAGGAAATGTAATAAAATATATCATAACCACTGACGGCCCTGAACCTCTCCAAGAAATTAAGCACCCAATTGATTACCAGCATTATATAAACAAGCAGCTAAAGCCAATTGCCGATTCTATTTTAACTTTTTTTGATACAGACTTTGAAGAAGTAACTAAAAACAGCAAACAGACTTCTCTTTTAAAATTCCAACAAAAATTATTTAAATAAAGCAACAATCCCATCATCCAATGATAAAAGCAATAATATTTGATTTTGACGGGACTATTGCACCGACTAATTTAAGGCAGTACCAATGGTTCCAGTATTGGGCAAAGGAAAATAACAAAGAATTGCTTTTCAAGGATTATGATCCCTTCATGAATTTTTATAATGAGGAGCATAATAAAAAAGGAATCCAAAGCATTTATGATGTTTTGGAGCTCCCTTGTGATATGAATGACAGAAATCATCCAGTTCATGAAGCTTATGAAGAGTTCAAGGCCAATAATCCCTCTGGCCTGTATGAAGGCATAGAATCAGCATTGCATGCAATTTGGGAGATGGGCCATTTAACAGGCAATATTGAAAACAATAAAAGGATTAGGCTTGCAATTAACTCAAGCAACACCTGGAAATCTATAAAGAAAGATTTGGAAAAATATAATTTGCTGCAATTATTTGACTGCTTTGTAACTGAAGAAGTCTTAAGAAAGCACTGCCATGACGGCAACTTAAAAAAAATACAAAAACCATCCACTAAGCCATTGGAATTGATTTTGGGATTTTTAGGCTCAAATGCTTCAGAGACAATGCACTTTGGGGACACAATCTATGACTTGATTGCATCAAGGGGCATTCCTGGAAAAAATGGCGGAGACTTAATTGCAGTAGGCACTGCATGGGGATACGAAGGTGAAGAAAGATTGAAGGTTGGCGCAAGCATTAATGGAAAGCATCTAAGCTTTGATGAAATTATCATGGCACCAAAAGATTGCATGGAAATAGTTAAAAAATACCTCTAAAATTTTCCAGGCTTGAAAACAAACGCATAATTCTGGTCAAAATATCCGCACCTGAATTTTTCTAAAGGTATTCCTGTCCTCAAGCTCAGCATCAAGGCATAAAAATAGGTTTGTGTGGTTGCGTACTTTTCTCTATGTGCATTAGGCTTGTAATCCCAAACCCATACTTTATCATCCTCTATCCTCAAAACATCAATGTGGCCTGTTAAAGGCTCTGTACAATTAAACAATTCTGAAAAATTATCAATTTCAGAAGACCTGAGCCAAATTGGCACTTCCAATGCAATGGACTTTTTATCATTCTCAAGCATGAACATCTGGACTTTTGAATGATTGCTTTTGTAGCGTTCTGCATTATACTTTAATCCCAATTCTGCCAAAGCGCATACTTCGTGCTCCATCAGGCAGGAAACATCCAAATCAGGAACCTTGAATTTCAAAGCAGAGCCCCTTGGTCCGGAATTGAATAAATCATGCGGGCAATCATCAAACATTTTTGACAGATAATCCTTTAATGGAGAAAACCCATTATTTGTCAATTCACTTGTTTTTGGCAAATGCACCCGATAATGGTAAAACCAGCCATGCTTGAATGATATGTGCTTTATCAAGAACTACACCTCTTTACAGAATGTAAACTTTAATTTCTTAATAAGTTTTATTGTAATCAAAACTAGAAAACTTACAATAATCAAAACAGATTATGCAAATTATAGCATTCATGAGATTTTCTCTAGCAGGCTTTCTACTTACGTTTTTGATAAAAATATCTTCCAAAACCTAAGAACTCTTCAAATCTAACTTTCTACTTGCCTTTTTAGGCATAAATATATAAATAATGCTTTTTTAAAGATGTTAGGTAAAACTTAAAAAATACTTTGGGTTCAGTCAGAAAATGAAAATCTTAACAATCCATGCAGACTTTATTGAATTTGAGGCTAAGAAAAAGGCTTTGAAAAAAGTAGAAGAAGCTAAAAAAGGCAAACAAAAAGTAGAAGAATGCCTAGTAGTCTTAACAGCATTTGAAAAAAAAGACGAAAAAAATTTGAAAGGAACAGAAGATAAATACATCAAAGAGATTAAAGATATTGTTAAACAAGTAAATACTAAAAAAATTGTTCTTTACCCCTATGCCCACTTAAGTTCTAATTTAGGCAATCCAAAAAAAGCCGAAGAATTTTTGAAAAGTGCAGAAAAAATTCTTTCTAAGGATTACCAAGTAACCAAAGCTCCGTTTGGATATTACAAATCATTCCAGTTAAGTTGCAAAGGGCATCCATTATCTGAACTAAGCAGGGAATTTTCTGCTGAAGATATTGAAGAAAAAGAAACTGAAGGAATTGATGAGAAATTCGCATTAAGCAATAAGAAACTAAGTCAAGAAGAAAAAGTAAACTTATCAACAGCGTTTGCGATTGCCAAAGCCGTCAAAGAACTATTTCCAAAAGCGGAAATTGGAATTAGTGATTTTTATCATGATTCTGTCTTTGTAGATATATCTGGAGTAAAACTTAAAATTAATGATTTTTCTAAAATCAAGAAGAAAGTTAAATTTCTACTGAATCAGAACTTATTATTTGAAAAATCACAGAAAGAGAAACTAGAACCCTTGCAAAGAGAAATATTCAATGATTTAAGTAAAGATGCTGTTGCTTACAATCTAGGAGATTTATCAATCGTACCTTTGTATAAAAATCCTTTCATTGATTCGACAAAAGGGATTAAAGCTTTTCAGTTAAACAATCTTGCTAGTGCTTACTGGAGAAATAATTCTAAGAATAAACAATTAGAAAGAATCTATTGTATCGGCTTTTCTTCAGAGGAAGAGCTAAATAATTATTTACAGAAACAAGAAGAAGCTAAAAAAAGAGATCATCGTGAATTAGGAAAACAATTAAAACTATTTTCAATCCATGAAGAAGCACCTGGTATGCCTTTCTTTCATAACAAAGGGACTTTTATTTTTGACAAATTAGTTGAATTTATGACTGAAGAGATGAAGAAATTAAATTATGAAATTAATAAGACACCAACCATTCTTAACAAGAAACTGTGGTTACAATCAGGGCACTGGGAGCATTACAAAGAAAATATGTATTTCACAAAAATTGATGATAAGGACTTTGCTGTTAAGCCCATGAACTGCCCAGGGAATATCTTAATATTCAAGAACGAACCCCATTCTTATCGGGAACTTCCCATTAAAGCAGGGGAGTTTGGCTTGGTACACAGGCATGAGTTATCAGGAGTGTTATCTGGATTATTTAGGATGAGATCTTTTACTCAAGATGATGCTCATATTTTCTGTACTGAAAAACAATTAGAAAGGCAAATCATAGAACTGCTTGAATTAGTTGAAAAAGTTTATTCTACTTTTGGGTTTAAATATCATGTAGAATTATCTACAAAGCCAGAGAAAGCTATGGGCAACCCTAAAACATGGAGCTTAGCAGAAAAAGCTTTAGCAAACGCTTTAAAACTTAAAAATATTAAGTATAAGTTGAATCCAGGAGATGGGGCTTTTTATGGGCCAAAGATAGATTTTCATATTAAAGATGCATTAGGAAGAAGCTGGCAATGTGGCACCATACAACTAGACTTTCAGATGCCTGAAAAGTTTGATTTAACTTACGAAGGCAACGATGGTAAGAAACATCGTCCTGTGATGTTGCACAGAGCCATATATGGCTCAATTGAAAGATTTATGGGAATATTAATAGAGCATTTTGCCGGTAAGTTTCCCTTATGGCTTAATCCTGTTCAAATTAAAGTAATTACTGTCACTAATAGGTGTGTCCCAATTGCTAAAAGAGTTATTGATGAGCTAAAAAAGAACAATCTTAGGGTAGAGCTGGATGATCGCACTGAAACAATGGGCAAAAAAGTAAGAGAGGCACAACTAGAAAAAGTAAATTATATTATTACTATTGGAGATAAAGAAGTTGAGAATAAGAAATTAGCAGTAAGAAAAAGGTCTGGAAAAGTAGCATTTGGTGTCGATATAAATAAATTCATTAGTGATACACTATCTAAAATAAAAGATAAGGAAATTGATTAAAATATAATGTGCAGTCAAATAACATATTCCACTTGATTACACACAACAACAAGTTTTAAATACAAATTAATAAAGCTTAAACTTATGAGAGATTATATTAATCCAGAAATACCAATTATATTTTCTGATGAATTATATCAAAAGAAAAAAAGATTAAACCATTTGCTTCCAGAAAGGAAAGGTGCCTGGGCAGTATTCAGGTTTATCCACAAAAATTTTTCAGAGGTTTTTGAATACCACGCTTTTAGCAGCAAAGATGAAGCAACAGATTATTTGGCTTACAGGTTTGATTTTGACCCGCATGTAAAAAGGATGGATGAAAATGAATTGCAGAGGGTATTTTCAGCAATTGTAGCATATGATTCCATAGTCAAAGAAAATTACAGCAGTAACTGGATTCTATTCAATCTATTAAACAAAAAAATTAATGATTGAAAATATGATAAATCAAACCTTCGTTTCATGTTTGGCATTTGAAAAATCTTAGCTTGATAATTGTCGTCGTAACCTAACCATCCTCTGTCTTCTAAAGAGCCAGGCAGGGCTGTTTGGCTTGTAGAATCGGAAGTCGCCAACTGCCCAAATAATATCTGTATCAAAGGAAAGGGGAAAGAAGATTTCGGATGATGAAATGAGTAAATTGAATATATGGGGATATACATCCTCAATGCAACTATATTTTTTCTCCCAAAATTTGACAACTTATTTTACAGAAGCCCCT
>JAYEMU010000103.1:0-2142 GCA_034718475.1 Nanobdellota archaeon | reverse complement strand
AAACGATTAATTTTTTCATCAAAAGAAATATCATAAATTTCTTCAAGTATTATTTCTTGCTTATATGAAACTAATTTCGAAATTAAAATACCAAAAATTAACAAACCAGTAATTACCTCCAAAATTGCCAATAACTTAGAAAAGCCAGTGCCAACAATATCCCCATATCCAGTTGCGGTTGCAGATATAAAACTAAAGTATAAAGAATTAAAGAATCCCATTAAATTATTTTCTAAATGCACACCATTATATATCAAAGAATGATTTTTTGTTAATGTCAAAGAAAAATACAATAAACCAAATAAAAGAATAGCACCTATCCAAAATATAAAAAGATTCTTAAACTTTAATCTTGTAAAAAATGTTATTGGATCAAATTTATTTTTAGTGAATTTAAATTTTTTAAAAAAATCCCTCTTTTTACCAACCATAATAATAAGATACCAATTAAAAGTTTAAATATCTTTACTTTATAAAGAAATATTCGCAAAATATTTAAATTGATAGTAATTTCCATATTTATAATGGGTTCATAGCTCAGTCTGGTCGGAGCACCTGGCTCTTAACCAGGGAGTCGGGGGTTCGAATCCCTCTGGACCCATAATAATGTAAAGATGGATAAAGAAAAGATATCACGTAGAAATTTTTTAAAACAATTGGCCATATATGCCGGAATGGTAGCTACACCTTTATATTTAGGGAAATGCCTACATATTCCATTAAATACCAAAATAGAAAATCTCCAAAATTATTTTAGTGGCGCAACTGGTACAATTTCTGTTGGTGGACAAGCCTTACTTGTACCCCCATACCAAGTTGGCCTTACCTCACCTTATAATTTAGAAAATGCATTATTAATTTATATGACTTCTAATAAAGATAAAACTAAAAAAAGTAGTAAACTAATATTTCGGGATAAAATTAATGTTAAAAAAGTTGAAGAAAAAAATGTTGGCTTTTTAAAATTACATTATCTACATCTTAAAGGATTAAACCCTGGACACTCATATGAATATGAAATTACGAACAGCCCAATAATTGGCAGTGTTAATACTTCAACTTTAAAAGATAAATATTTTAAATTTTTATTATCAAGCGATACACAAAATTGGGATGGGTCTCAACGTTATGATAATATAAAATTTGCTCTTGTAAAACATATGTTAAGAGAAAGAGACATTAAATCCCAATTGCCAAAATTATTGATGAATTGCGGGGATGTAACTCAACATAGCCGTATTTCTGAATGGGTGATACATTTCAATAAAACCTTTCATAAGTTATTAGCAGAAATGCCTTTTTATGCAGTTAAAGGGAATCATGATTACAAAGGCGGAGCTTTTGATAAGGCATTGGGATATAAAGTTAATATTCCAGGGATTCCAATTATTAATAATCAATCAGTAAATTATTCCTTTGATTATGGACCAATACATTTTGTAGTTTTAGATAGCAATACTGGTCATAAAATCACTAATCACTATATAGCAAAAAAATTTTTAGAGGATGATTTAAAAAAATCTTCTGGCCAATTTAATTTAGTATTTTATCATCATCCTTTTGAAATCGCAATGGATGATTTGCCAGTGGATGGAGTTTTTGCCGGGCACTGGCATACTTATAAAAGATTGCAACATTATAAGACTAAAGTCCCCCACATTATTTTAGGAGGATTTTCAAAACTTTTTGCAAATGAATTAAATGGTTGGCAACCTTCCTTGAATGGTTTGAAAATAATTACTGCACAAAATATTCATCATTATATTTCGATGTCTTTTTTAGAAAATAAAATTCTTGGGGAAGTAAAGGATAAATATGGAACTATAAATGATGTTTTCACAATTAATAAAAGATAATTTTAAATATCTTTAGAGGAATCCTAATTCCATGCCACGGTGGCGGAACGGCTAACGCGCTGGCCTCGAATTATTGTTTATAAGAAAGCCAGTTTCCTAACGGATATTCAGGTTCGAATCCTGACTGTGGCGTAAATTCTTAAATGAAATTATTTTTTTAATGAACTCTACTGGATTTTTTAAGATAGAAAAATTTAAATATAAGTTTTGTGATGTAGATAAATTAAGGTGATAAGCATTTTCAATTTCGGGAATGTTAATTTTTCTTTTTATTTTAATTATGAAA
>JAYEMU010000102.1:0-30361 GCA_034718475.1 Nanobdellota archaeon | reverse complement strand
GAAGGGTTAACTAACTGTCAAATTCCATATGTAAAAAAGGTGAATAAATATTATATTTCTCTTGAAATGTCAAAATTCTAAAGAATTAAGCCATCTCTATGAATTAACAACTGTCAAATTCTCGTTTAAAAAAATGCTAATAATCCTAAAAATCTAAATTTATACCATTAAAATTTACAAAGAAATAATTTTCTTTCAAGTGTTAAACTTAGATTACATCCATAAAAACTTTCTACAGCCCCATAAAAACAAAAACTATAAAAGCATCATAATAATCACATTTTCTATGAGAATACTAGCATTTACAGATTTTCATGCACAAAAGAATTCATGGAAAAAAGTATTAAAAAAAGTTAAAGATGCTGATATACTAGTTGGAACAGGGGATTTTTCAGATTTTGGAAAAGAAACCAATAAAATCCTTTCCCATTTTAAAGACATAGGCAAACCTGTTCTTGTTATCCACGGCAATCATGAAACAATCGGGCAAATGAAAGAGATTGAAAAAGAATATGAAAATATAATATTTCTTCATAAACGTAGCTATCAATTGGATAAATACTTATTTTTTGGATTTGGGGGTGGGGGATTTTCACAAGAGGACAAGGATTTCGAAAACGTTTCAAATAGATTCCTTAAAACTGTTGATAAAAAAAATATTGTTATAATGCTAACACACAGCCCCCCTTATGGCACAAAACTTGACTTTATAGAAGGGATGGGGCATAGGGGGAACGAGTCTTATACCATGTTCATTAAAAAAAATAAGCCCCTATTGTGGATATGCGGCCATATCCATGAAACTTTTTCACAGATGCAGGTTCTAGGAAATACTGTCATTGCCAATCCCGGTCCAGAAGGAAAAATTATCGAAATCTAAAACTTCATTATCCTCTCAGGGAAATCTTTTTTCATCAATAAAACCACACGGGAGTTTTCTTTTTGGTCAATTATCTTTAAATCTGTCAGTGAGCAAATCTTTTTTGCAAATTCCATAATCTCACTATGCCTTGGCATAGAGCTGTATGGAAGCCTGTACCTTGCATAACCCACAACCATTGCCGCTTTTAACTCGATAAATTTTGCAGGAGTCTTATTTAAAATTTTAGCATATCCCCTAGCATTGGTTAAATTTAAATCTTTGGATAAAGTCATCCTAATTGTACTTCTTTTAAATTTTGGGAGAATTTCTAATGATTTGAGCATCCTTTCCCATTGGTCATCTATTAAAGGTCTGCAAGTCTTTAGATAAGTTTCCTTATCAGGCGCTGCAACAGTCACATACACCTGTGTAGGCTGGTGGGCTAATAGCTTTTCCATCATTTCAGGCGAACAGCCGTTTGTTACTAAAAATGTTGTCATGCCCCTTTCATGGATCTCATCAATCAATTCTGGAAGCTTTGGGTAAAGTACTGCTTCTCCAGATAAGCTAATTGCTATATGCAATGGGCTGAAGGCTTCGCTTAATCTTTCAGGAATGCATTTATCATTCCCTTTCATCCCCTGGATGTACTTGACATGCTCTTTGATTAAGCCGTCAACAATTATTTTGGGATCATCTATTGGACCTGTCCATTTTTCAGAGGTATGGCCTATGTCCCGCCAGCAGAATTGGCAGCGGTTAGTACAAACATCCATTGAAACAGAAGATTGTATGCAGCGCCAAGTTTGAATCCCGTAAAAAGTATTTTTATAACAGACATCATTTTCTTTCATGGATTTTTTGCACCAGCTGCAAAGCTTTATTGCGCTATGATTCCCTACAAAACGGTAACCCTGCTTTTCCAAATTTTTCTTAACTAACTCTTTCATTACAAAAAAATTGCGAAGAAAAGTTTATAAAAGTTTTGGGAGAAATTGCATTTTCTCATTCATACTCTCAGTGAAATCTCTCAATTGCAACAAGCTATGAAATATTTACTTAAAATGGAACTTATTCCTTCTAATTTTTTTGCCATTTTATTCTATGTTCTTTTCATTAATAACATACTTTCCTTCTATACTTTTTTTACTTAAAATTTGATGTTTTTCCTCAGCTAAAAGAGGAGAATCATATAATTTACAAGCCCTTCTGAATAGTTCGCGCTCTAAATCAAGTATTCTTCTATCTGCTTTGTGTAATTCAAATTTTACAATAAAACCCAAATCAGTTTTGTGATTTTCCATCTTAAAATTTCATTAACAAACTATTACTTAAAAATATAGAAATCCTTGCGAAAAACTAAAAATGAAAATTAACATTCAAACTTTCATATCAATCTTTTACTTTTTTCTATGATTTAAAAAGATTATATCACAGTTTTTAAAGTTATCTAATGCTAATAGAAAGCTTTTTAAATAAGTTTACTATTATTAAACAAAGCAAATTCACTAAAAATGGACCTAAAATCTATAATCAAAGAACAGAGGCAGGAATTAGAAAAGATAGAAAGAGATGAAAAGATAATATTAAGGGAAAAAACAAAAGAAGCAGAGTCATTCTTAAAATATCCCAATATCCTTATAATTACAGGGGTTAGAAGATGTGGAAAATCAATTTTCTCATACTTACTCGAAAAAGAAAAAGCATCTGCTTATATTAATTTTGATGATGAAAGACTCAGTGAAATAAAAACTGAAGACCTAGATAAAATTCTTCAGGCATTTTATGAACTTTATGGGGATATTGAATATATTATTCTGGATGAAATTCAAAATGTCCCTAAATGGGAATTATTTGCTACAAGATTAAGAAGATCCAAAAAAATAATTATAACTGGGAGCAACTCAAAATTACTGGGCAGTGAGTTGGCAACACATCTAACAGGCAGGCATTTAGATATTCAATTATTTCCTTTTTCATTCAGAGAATTTTTGAATCTAAAAGGATTCAAATTGGAAAAAACATATACAACAAAAGAAAAATCTAATCTTTTGAATTATTTAAAAGATTATTTAGAGACTGGAGGATTCCCAGAAGCCTATAAATTTGGGAAATCTATGGTCAGAAAAATATATGATGATATCGTTATGAGAGATATCTTACTGAGGCATAAGATCAAAAAAATAGATGAATTAAAAAAATTAGGGAGATATATAATTTCAAATTCTGCAAATGAAATTACATACAGCAAACTTTCTAGAATACTTGGAGTAAAGCACATTTCTACAATTTCAAACTGGATATCCTATTTTGAGGAAGTTTTTTTGATTTTAAAACTTGAAAGATTCAGCTTTAAGCTTAAACAACAATTTATTGCCCCAAAAAAGATTTATTGTGTTGATACGGGATTAGTTGATTCAATAGGATTTAAATTTTCTGAAGATAGGGGAAGGATTATTGAAAATGCTGTAGCTATTGAACTTCAAAGAAGGAAAACCTCAAAATTAGATCTGGAAGTCTATTATTGGAAAGATGCTCAGCAAAGAGAAGTGGATTTTGTCTTAAAAGAAAAAAACAAGATTAGGCAATTAATTCAAGTTAGCCATACAGATTCAAGAAAAAATATTAAAGAAAGAGAAATTAAAGCCCTTCTCAGGGCATGCAAGGCATTAAGGTGCAAGGACTTAATTATTATTACATGGGATTATGAATCAGAAGCAATAATTAATGATGAGAAAATAAAATTCATTCCATTATGGAAGTGGCTTTTCAGTCTGTGAAACTATTGGCTAATTTTTACTGTGAACTATTTTCCCTATGAGTCTAATAATTATATTCTTTAGGGAAATGCTCCAAGAATAAGAAAAATTGATTCTTCTGATTATGTAACTAAAAAGGTTTATGGACATCCTTTTAATATTGCAACGAAGAAGTTTACAAAAAAATGGATTAAAACAAATTCTTATAATTCATAAAAATAAGATTCTCAACTTCCTTTTCAACCAAGCACTTAACCTCTGCAATTTTCTTTACAACTACCTTTACATTCATTGGTTCATTCCTCTGGCCCCTGTCATGTGAAAGGAATGGAGAATCTGTTTCAGTCAATAACCTTGAAATGGAAATCTGCTTTGCCAAGCCCTGCAGTTGGGAAGAATGATTTATTATAGGTGGGATGGAAAAATAACAGCCATGATCTTCTGCACGCTTTGCCAACTTCAATTTGCCCATGAAAGTATGAAGCACTATTTTTTTTAATTTAGTTGTTTCCAATGTTTCAATGATCTGCTTTTCGGCTTTCCTAGTATGAATAATTGCAGGGATTCTTAACTCTTCTGCTAATTTTAAGAATTTTTCAAAAACTTCTTTTTGCTTTGAAAGTTCTTTTGTATGGTGAAGATCCAAACCTATTTCGCCGATTGCTAGAGGCTTTGATTTTTTTATAAATGCAATTTCATCATCTATTTCTTCTTCAGACATTTTTAGGGAATCAATTGGATAGATGCCTAAAGCTGGCTTGACTATATCATATTTCCTGGCTAGCTCCAGCACTTTACGGTTGCTTTCAGGATTTACGCCGTTAGAAATTATTTTAATTACATTATTATTTTTTGCCCTCTTTATAACTTCATCCAAATCATTATTGAAGCTTTTACAATCCAAATGGGCATGAACATCAACAAGCATATCTATTAAAATGTTTTATTTCCTTTATAAAATTTTTCTAGAAATTTTGGTTTGAAGCAATTTCTACAATAAAGCTTTTATATCTTGCTATATTGACAAATAATATGACAATTCAACCATGCAAATGTGATGGATGCGGATGCAAGAAAAAACCGCGAAAAGAAACTCTTATTAGAAGGATTGAAAGTGTTGAATCTGCAAGATTCATAGATTTAGCAAGATTCATAGATGAAGATTATGAAATAATAACAATCTATACGTGCAGCAAGATGCCAAAAAGAATGGTCTGCAAATTTGCAGAAACTGAATATCTTAAAAATAAAGGGGAAAAAGCTACTTATGAGCCGCTCCCTCTAATCAGCGTCAGATACTAACATTTATAAAAACCATGCCTTTTCTCAAAATAATGAAAAATATCCATATAATTGCACAAGAATTCACTTCATCAGGCAACTGCGGAGCCTTAGCAAGAGTTCTTAAGAATTTTGATTGCAAGAATCTTATCTTTCTTAATCCAAAATGTGATTATCAGTCCAAAGAAGCCATGGACAGGGCAACACATGCCAAAGACATCCTTAAGAAAGCCAAAGTTATGAAAGATTTTGATAAAGTGCTGGATTCTTTTGATTATGTCATAGGAACTACTGCCATGGTCGGCACAGATTATAATATTCCAAGGTCATCCATTAACCCTGAAAAACTGGGAAAACTTATCAAAAAAAAGAAAGTTGGCATCATAATTGGAAGGGAAGGCGAAGGGCTAAGCAATAAGGAGATTAAAAAATGCGATTTCACTGTTTCTGTCCCAACCTCTATAAAATATCCCACAATGAATGTTTCACACGCCGCAGCAATAATACTTTATGAAATCTTTAAGGCCAATGAAAACAAAAGTATTACAGACAATATCCCCTCAATGACAGGAAAAGAAAAAAAAGCATTGCTCAGCCTTATTGATGATGCAATCGGGCGCATGGGCTTCCCAGATGAATTCCGTGAACGCACACAAAGGATTGTCTGGAAAAGGGTTATAGGAAAAAGCTTATTAACAAAAAGAGAGGCATTTGCCCTGTGCGGTTTTTTCAAGAGAATAAAATGAAATATATATTCCTTCTTTCAGGAGAAAATGAAGAGCTGGCCAAGGAAGAAGTTTTAGCCGTAACCAAAGCAAAAGATTATGAATTAGATGGAAGAATACTTTTGGCAAACTGCAAAAAATTTAATTTTGAAAGGCTGGCATATACACATAAAGTCCTGAGATTCATTTTTGCTATTGCAAAAGATAAATTGATTTCAAAAATAGATTCGGTCAATTGGCAAAAGCATTATAAAAATAATTTTTGTGTAAGGGCTAAGGGAAAATTTTTAGAGGAAAAGGTTTTGGCAGGGCATATTTGGACAGCATTAAAAAATCCAAAAGTAAAACTGGAAAAAAGTTCAACACAAATTGAATTTATAGAAAATAAAAATAAAATTTACTGTGGGCTTTTAGTTTCAGAAGTGCCTAAAGAATATTGGAAAAGGCAGCCGCATTTAAGACCAGGATTTCATCCAAGCTCAATAAATGCTAAACTTGCAAGGGCATGTGTAAACCTATCTGGCATTAAGCAGGGTCAAACACTATACGACCCTTTCTGCGGTACCGGAGGAATCTTAATTGAAGCAGGATTAATCGGATGCAGAATAATCGGCTCAGATATAGATCAAAAAATGATTAAAAGAACTAAAATTAACCTTAAAAATTATAATATAAATAATTTTAAACTATCACAGACAGATGCCGCAAAAGCCAAGCAAGAATTTGACACGATTGTTACAGACCCGCCTTATGGGAAAGCTTCGTCCCTGCATAAAAAAAATAATATAGAACTTTATGAAACTTTTCTTGCCAATGCCTCTAAATTATTAAAAAAAAATAAAAGACTGGTGTTCATACTCCCATCAAAAATTAAGGTTAAAACCTCTTTAACATTATTAAAAATGATTGATGTTTATGTGCATTCTTCATTGACAAGAAGGATTTATATTTTTACAAAATACTGATTAAAAAAGAAATTCCCTTGCATATCCAAAGAACTAATTTTATCATCCATGGCAGCAGGTTGATTACAATCAAGGTCAAGCACAGCCAGGTGATTATGCTAAATATCCTTAAGGCAGTCTTTTTCTGGAAGATTGCAGTCGCCACAGTTAAGAACATCCTTCCGCCATCTACTATGCCTAAAGGCAGAAGGTTGAACAATCCAACCCCTATATTTATAACGAACAGCCAAAAAACCAGCAAATTGAACCATAATAAGCATCTTGCCAAGGCCTTTAATATCATTGATTCACTTTTTATTTCTTTTTTCTGCGAGAATGCAGTAATCCCAATAAAGCCTTTTGAATCATTATCTGGATTAACACCTGCAATTATAGTTTTTGCACCCTGATCAGTGCCCAAAGAAACAGCTTCACCCACCTTTATCTTAGTAATCAAATCTGTAAAGCCGGCAAAATCCAAGGACGAATTCCCATTAATTGTCTCAATAGTGAATGGAACTTCCAAGCCAGAGCTTTCTGCAGGGTACCCTTCAATAAAAGAGCCGACATTTATGCCTGCAGGATGGAATACTGAAGATGATATCGGTCCTAAAACCAATACGAAAATAAGAAGAAAAATAATGCCAAAAACTAAATTTGAAAATGGGCCCCCAGCAAAAACTGATAGCTGCTTAATCCTAGATTTTTTTTCCAACTGCTTTTCATCAGGCTCAACAAAAGCAGCCAAGATAGGGCCGAAAAAAGCAATTCCTGAACTTTTAATCTTTATATTGTGAACTCTTGCCTGAATGCCGTGAGCAAACTCATGGACTATTGCAACAAAGAAGATTGCCAGAATCCAGTGCCAAAAAGATAAGGCTGGAGCGCCAGGAATAGAAATACCTGGAAGTACCGGGGCTAATGGGGGCTGCGAACCAGGCACAGCTAAAAAGCCAATTGTTTCCTTAATTAAAAAAATGAAAATAAAAAGCATGCCTCCAAACCCAGTAATTATTCCCAAAATTCCAATAAATTTAGAAAAACGCGGATACTGGCTAGCAATTTTATCCATTAACCTTAATCCAATCTTTGTTTTGTAAAGAGCAATAATTTTATTTTGAAAAATAAATTTATGCTTATATTTTATAAATAAAAAAAGGATAATCCCTACAAATATTATAAGGGACACTAAATCAAAATTCACCTTAAAATCTTGACACTCGCTTGAGTGCCTTCACCTCCTTTATTTGTTCTTTTTAATAGGCCTAAAAGCCTTTGAACCGCATTTCTTGCAGGAAATCTTCCCCTGCAGTATCTTGCTCATGCTAGTTCTCTTTTTTGTCTTGCAATTCTTGCATACAAATATGCGATGAAATAATCTTTTCATTGCCGCTTCGTGTTTTACCATTTTTATTTTGCCTGTTTCAATACTTTTTTACCCATCACTGCCCAATAAACTACTTCCCCGCCTTCACTTAATTTATCCTTCAGTTCTTTGGGAATATCCACATCAAAAGTTTCATATGTTTCAAGGTCCATAATGTTTGCCTTGGCGCCTGTAACTGAAAGTACTTGGGCACTTCTTTTTTCAACAATTGGAACTTCAATATTATCATGTGCAGGCATGACCCTGATTATTTTTTTATCCTCAAACATTCCTATTGCCTCAATCCGGCATTTTGCATGACCATGCTTGCCTGTCCTTGATGTTTGTATATCCTTGACAATACAAGGGATACCATCGAAAAGAATATAGCTCCCAGACCTTAAATTACCAACGTGTTCATTTTTAGTTTCCATATCATAAAAGAAAGTTATTCCATTTATAAATATTGCTGTTATGAGCTTATCTTTACCCACAAGTCTATCATCGTATAATAATACTTTTCTAATAGGCGATTTAAGGACAAAAAATTGTATTACCACTGTTTCCAAAACTCCAATAAGCAAAATTTTATTGATTTTCTGTACAAAATGTCTCCTATTTTACCTAAAAAGGAAAAGAGTTTTCTTCCAACAATCATAATTTTTTAAGGACGTCCCGTAAAAGCTGAGCAGGATCGGTACTCTCTTTTTGCTTTTTTTTCTTTGGAAGAATATCCTTTAAACTTTTTTCAAGAAATTTATATTTTTGGCTTATATTTGCCAAAGCTTTTTTAAACAACTTATTTTCCTGTTCCAATTCAAAATTCCTTTTGGAGAGTTCGGCAATGGCGCACCATAATTGGGCATTGGCAGTGTTTGCCGCTTTCTTGTAAGCTTTTCTCTGCTTAACTGAATCAGAGATGAGAATTTCAAGATGTTTTCTAATAAGCGGATCAACATCATCACGCCAAGTTTTCATATGCTATATCATGTTTTATATATTTATAATTATTTCTGTATTTTAACTCATTTTCAGATAATTTGCCCAAATATTTAGTTGTAATGAGCCAAGCCTTTCCAACTCTGGGCCAATCTTTTTCCTTACCTCTAACTGAATATCCCTTAAAAATTTTCCATCCTTAGTTATATCACATTCAAAAGGGGCATGAAAAATCAACTTATATTCATCCTTATCACCTACATATTTCAAAAGGCTTTTCATTAAAGTTTCTTTAAAAAAAGGCTTAACAAGGGAATCTTTTTTAGATTGTGAAAAATTATTTAAATTATCAAGAAATTTTTTTCCGGATGAATCATCTTCCAAATACCTGTATAAATTTTTAATAATCCCTAAATTGTTCTTTTCACTCAAGATATTGCAACAAGCATCAAAAAAACCAAAATATTGAAGCTCGCATAATAAGCAAAGCCAATTAGAATCCTTGTGGCGGAAAAAACTGCCTTTCATAATATCCAGCACTTCTGTCTCTAAATCATTATTTGGGGCATCAATAACCCTTTTTGCCAAAGCATAAATTTTATTGCCCCAATCACTGAATATTTTAATCTTTTTATTAATCTCAATTATTTTATCATTGCCTGCACCTGCCAATAAAACTTGATATTCTTTTGCTTTTGCCAAAGACTCATTTAAAATACAATAATATGTATAAGCTATGCCATGATATAATTCCTTATTGGCAAGACCCAAAGAATCCATTTGTTCATGAAATTCTTCATGGGCCACTAAAGCCTTATTTTTTTTATTATAATACTGAGTTTTAGAATTTTTTATATGGATGGCAGAGTAATTAGTACGAAAAACATATAATCCATTTTCAATAAAACAATCATTTACAATTTCAGAAGTTTTCTCTGCAGCATCTGCAAAACTCCCTAAGCCAAGAACCTGAACCTCAAGAGACATTGGTTTGCCAAAACCCTCTGAAGCCCAAATAATACCAAAAGTATTTTTATCCATAATGTATAGATTTTTTCAGGGGTATAAATATCTTGCCCAAATTTGACCGATAAAGTTAAATATTAAAGATAGTTCTCTTGGAATTATGGCAGAAAAAATTAAGCAAGGGGATCATGTTGAAGTAGTTTATATTGGAAGAGACAAAAACTCAGGCAAGATATTTGATTTAAATGATGAGGAAACTGCAAAGAAAGAAGACATTTACAATCCAAAATATAATTATGAAAGCACTGTAATCTGTGTTGGAAAGAGAGATGTTGTTGAAGGTTTTGATGAAGCACTTATTGGCAAAGATGTTGGATCAAAATTTACAATCTCAATAAAACCAGAAAAAGCATTTGGAAATAAAAATCCTAAATTATTCCGGCTTGTTCCTGCATCTAAGTTCAAAGAAAGACCTTTCCCGGGAATGCCAGTAGAGATAAATGGCAGACAGGCAATGGTAAAAACTGTTTCTGGAGGGAGAATAATGCTGGATTTCAATCATCCTTTGGCTGGAAAAGAAATTGAATATGAAATAAATGTCAAAAGGAAAGTTACAGATGATAAAGAAAAATTGGACAGCTTTATGAAAATGTACTTGAATTCCAGCCCAAAAACTGAAATTCAAGAAGATAAAGCTATAATCCACTATGATATCCCTGAAAAATTCAGGGGTGATATCGAAAAAATCATAAAAGAAAGAATTCCTAAAATAAAGAAAATTGAGTTCAAAACATCAGAAGCTCCTAAAAATTCCTCTAAAAAAGAATAAACTATTTATATGACTAATATATCCTTACCACTACTAAAAGGAGTGGATAAAATATGGAAACAATTCTTCATGATGCAAAAAACAGGTCGGAAGCAGTAAATGAATATAATTTTAGGTCTCAAAATAATGGGGCCATGGGGGCGCAAATGCAAAATACGATTAAAAAAAATTCAATTGATGAAGAGCTAGAGCAAATCATCTCTAGGCAAAAAGCCAAAATCAAGGTCATTGGAAGCGGCGGAGGGGGTAATAACTCAATAAATAGAATGACTGAAGTTGGGATTTCTGGCTGTGAAACTATAGCAATAAATACAGATGCCCAAGATCTTTTATACTGCAATTCTGATACTAAAATCCTGATAGGAAAAGAGCTTACACAAGGACTAGGTGCCGGGAGCATCCCTCAAGTTGGGGAAGAAGCTGCAAAAGAAAGCGAACAAGAAATAAAACAAAAAATTCAGGGAGCAGACATGGTGTTCTTAACATGCGGCCTTGGCGGTGGAACCGGAACAGGTTCTGTACCAATTATTGCAGATGTTGCAAAAAAATGCGGAGCGCTTACTGTAGCTATTGTTACTATCCCATTTGAGATGGAAGGGGCAAGAAGGTACGAAAATGCATTAATAGGATTGGAAAAACTTGAAGCTATTGTTGATACTTTAATTGTAATACCAAATGATAAATTATTAGAACTTGCGCCGGATTTGCCATTGCATACTGCATTTAAAGTCGCTGATGAAATTCTTACAAATGCAGTAAAAGGCATTGCTGAATTAGTTACCAAAACAGGGCTGGTTAATCTGGATTTTGCTGATATCAGGGCTGTTATGGGGAAGGGAGGAGTTGCCATGATTGGAATTGGTGAATCTGATTCTGAAAACAGGGCAACTGAATCTGTCGAGAAGGCAATAAACAATCCCCTGCTTGATGTAGATATTACTGGTGCAAATGGTGCATTAATTAATGTCGCCGGGGGACCTGATATGACTCTGGAAGAGGCAAGAAAAATTGTAGAATCCATTTCTGAAAAAATGGATGAGGATGCCAGGGTTATTTGGGGTGCACAAATTAGTCCTGACTTAGAAAAAACAATCAGGACATTATTAATTGTAACAGGAGTGAACTCGCCACAAATATTTGGTCCTAGAAAAAAGCACAATGACGATGCTAAAAAAGAGATTCAAAATGAATTAGGCATTGAATTTGTTGATTGAATTTTGAATGGGCCTAGGAGGATTCGAACCCCCGTTAATCGGTCCGAAGCCGACCGCACTATCCAGGCTATGCTATAGGCCCACACAAAAAAGATATAACTAATATATATTTTAAGCTTTCTGTTTTTAGACTTCGAGGTATAATGATTTTATGTTAATATCCCTGACCAAATTACTTTCGATTACTAATAGAAATTTTGTGGAAATAATTTAGATTTATAATCGAAACCTTTACCAAAAAGAAAGAAAATTGCCATTGAAGTTAAATATAAATAGAAGATTGATGGAAATGAATTGAAGTTTCTGGGAAAATGAAGCTTAAAAAGCTACTAATCAAGGACTTTAATGATTTGGAGGGATTAAACAAATTCCTACAAGGCCAGAATCTATTGAATTAAGTTCAACTGCTGAAATTAACCCAGGCTTCTGAATTAGTGAAAGAAAAATGTTAATTAAATTTTCATCTCACTTGAAAAATAACTTCATCAACATAATCTAATTGCCTATATTCATTCATCCAATTAATTACTTGTGGTATAGTTATGGCACGTATTGGCTCAAACCCATAATTCTGATATTTTTTTCTAAAATATTTTATGGCACCAGTAATTCTTTCAATATCTTGAGGAAATTTTTTTGTAAATGCCTCAGTTTTAATTAAGGGGCTATCCAATGAGATATTTAGAAATATCTGGCCTTTTGGGAATTCATCATCAGGAAGCCTATGCATTATGTCATACCACATATGGGGGATTGAGATATTTTTTGTTTCCATACCTGAAGGGACATATAACCCCACATCTAAAAAATTAAATGAAAAAGGCTTATTAAATATTCCAAGACAAGATCTACAAATCTCTTCAAGCAACTTCGTTTTTTCTTTGTCAAAAATGACCATATTTTTTAAAGAGTTTTTATGCTTAAATCTTTTTCCATTATAAAATAATCATCCTAGAGACGCATAAATCTTTCTTAATTATTTGATTCAAAGAACTCAGATTATACATAGCAATATTTGCAAAAATTAAATTCCCCAAACAGGATTATCTTTTCTTTTAATTTCTGCAATCTCTTTCAAAATTGCTATTTCATCAGGTGAAAGTAATTTTTTAAGATCCTTAAGTTTGCGGAAAGCTTCTTCATTTAAGTCAGTATATAAAATCTCTTCTTCTTTTATTTGGCGACCAGCACATATTCCTGGAATTGAAATAGCAACTTCCTTATTTTTTACTGCAATTTTTATATTTTCCTGCTCCTGCTGCATGCTTTTTATGTGGCTACATTTCTCTCCATTTTTTTTCATTAAGCCAACACCAGTTTTAATTTTGCCTGCCAATACTCTTACCCCAACAACACAAGGATTGCTTTGACGAAAAATACAGCCCTTAAGAATCATAAACTTTGCTGGCGAAGTTATATTTTCAAGTAATTTTGCTTCTTGTTTTTTCTTTTCCTCTTTTATCCATGATTCATAATCTTCTATTATTTTATAGATTACATCATGTGAAATAATCTTAACCTCATTTGTTTCTACCTTGGGTACATTAAAAGCAAGAATTATTTTTTTAAAGGGATCTTCCTCAGATGAAGCGTCAGCAAGATCTTTTTTTGTAATTGCTCCAACAGAAGCCCTTTTTATATTTATATTTTCGGCTTTGAGCAAGCCAGTAAGGGCTTCTAATGAACCTAAAGAATCAGCTTTAATCACGATGCCGTCATTATCAGTTTCAATTAATACTTCCCCCACTTCTTTTTGAATCTTTTCTTTTGCATCTTGTAAATCTTCATTAGCCACTGTTAATGGCATGCCTGAAATTACATCCTTAATATTTGGAGCAACAATTTTTACTCCGGCAGCAGCCTCTACTTTTGAAACAGATTTATATTTGCCTTTAACTGACTCAAATAAGCCCCTGACTTTTGTAATAACCGGCTCATTAAGCCCCCCAATTACAATCTGATCATTTTTTTTTAAACAGCCATCATAAATTACAACATCAAGAGTTGTTCCAATGCCCTTTTCATCCTGGACCTCAAGTATAGTGCCATGTGCAGGCTTTGAAGCATCTATGTCTAAATTCTTTTCAAGAAAACGCTGAGCCATTCCAACAACCATCATCAATAATTCAGGCAGCCCTTCACCAGTTTTTGCTGAGCAAGGGACTAATGTCAATTGTTTAGTAAAATCATCAATCTTATCAAACCTTTCAGCAAGAAAACCTTTTTCATAAAGCTTTCCAACTATTTCATAAAATTTTGTATCAAACTTAGTCTTAACACTATCAGCCTGTTCATTCAAGGATTCCAAAAGATGTTTTTCAGGATGCGGCTCCCAGCCGTATATCAAATCAACTTTATTCAAAGCAACAATGAAAGGAGTCTTATAAGTTTTTAAAATTTCAATAGATTCCAATGTCTGTGGCTTTAAGCCTTCATTAATATCTATTACCAAAACTGCTATATCTGCTAAATTCCCGCCCCTTTTCCTCATATTATTGAATGCTGCATGACCTGGCGTATCCAAAACAAGAATGCCAGGAATAGAAATCCTGCGTTCATTTAAAATCTTGCTACAAGCCTTCTGAATATCTGCCATTTTTAAATTATAGGACCTAATTGTTTGCGTTATGCCACCTGCTTCCTGCCTAGTTACCACTATATTTTTTATATTTTCAAGTATGGAACTTTTGCCGTGGTCAATATGGCCAACCAGCACCATTATTGGCTGCCTCATCATTTTAATAAATTAACTTTAAAAGAGAATATAAAAGGTTTTCTATTTCTCTTGAAAATTCAGAAGCTATTGAATTAAACTATTTATTGCAAGATAAGTTAAACAAAACCTGATGGGCCTTCATATAATCCTGCTTTCTAACGTAAATCAAAATATAAGGATTTGAGAATATTATTTCAAAAATATTAATGTCGTTCATAGCCAATTCATTTGTAATCTTTGACATTACTCCTTTTGTAAGATTTGTGTCTATATTCGGATTAGTCATTATACTTAATTCCACTATGTCATTTATTTGGCTCATGTCCTTATTTATTTGTATTTTATCCTCAACATCTTTTATATTCTCTGCATTAGTTATAAACCTTAAATAATTTGAACCCTTAATTAATCTTAATGTATCGCCTTTATCCAAATTAATTATTGCATTTATTTCTTTTAAACAATGATGAACATTTTTCCGTCCCCTTATATCCATTGTGACCAAATTAGTTTTTGTCTTAATCGGAGTATCCTTAAATACTTCTTTCAATGTTTTATTATGTTTAGAAAATTTGCATTCGGCATCATATCTTCTAATTGCAGTTATGATAGAATCAATAGAAACTTCAAGGTTTAATTTTTCAGATATATATTTTGCAAGGGCAGTCATATTGATTATCCTGTTTACTAAGCAGCTTTGAATTGCCAATTCAGAATTTAAAAATTTTTCAACTTCCCGCGTTATATTTGTCATTAATTCGCTTATATTGTCAAAGTATTTAAAATTTGCCCTAATCTGTCAATAGTTTTTTTAAGTTTCATTCCTTTGGGTTTAAATTGAATAGATTTGAATATTAAAAAAACTATTCAGGGAGAGTGAAAAATAATGACTGATAAAAAGATTAGTCTTCTAGATGAATTTGATGCAAAAGATGAGATTTATGATGTTTCGCAAGAAACAATGAATTTTGAAGAATATTTGCAACTTAGTTTGCAAAACCCAAATGTTTTGAGGACTTCTTCACAAAGATTATATGATACAATTATGAAATATGAAATTGAAAAATCCACAAATGTGGGCAATGAAAAATTGCCAAGATATCAAATTTTTAATGATCCTTTTGATAATGGAAAAAATGCCATTTTTGGAATAGATGATGCTTTGGCAGGACTTGTATCTTTTATTAAATCCTCTGCTTTGGGCTATGATACAAAAAAAAGATTCTTATTATTATATGGGCCTGTAGGTACAGCAAAAAGTTCAGCCATAAATATTTTAAAGAGGGGATTGTCTGAATATTCCAAAACTGCAGAAGGCGCCTTATACATTCCAGAGTGGTATAACATTCCACCAACTGAAAGAGAAAAAGAATTTAAAGAAGAAAATAAATATGAATGCCCATTAAAAGAAGATCCAATTTTTCTTTTGCCTGAAGAAATAAGAATGCAGATGCTGAGCCGAATCAAAGATCCCAAATGGAATATTATGGACTTAAAAGGCGAAAGCTGTCCAGTTTGCCGGCATCTTTATGAAAGATTAATGAAAGAATATGACGGCGATTGGAAAAAAGTTTTGACAGAACATGTAAGAATTAAAAGAATGGTTTTACATGAAAAAACAAGAAAAGGGATAGGCACTTTTAAACCAAATGATGAAAAAAATCAAGATTCGACAGAACTTACTGGTGAAACGAATTTTGTAAGGTTGCCTATACATGGAGATGAAACACATCCCCTAGCTTTTGCCCATAGGGGTGAATTCCAAGTAGCAAATCGCGGCATCCTTGAAATCGTGGAAGTCCTTAAACTTAATCAGCAATTCCTTTACCAATTTTTAGATGCTACACAAGATGAAGTGATAAAACCAAAAAATCAGCCAAATATCCAGATTGATTCGATACTTCTGGGGCATACAAACCCATATGAATTTCAGATATTGATACAGAATCAATCCATGGAAGCTTTTACTGATAGGATGATTAAAGTAGATATAGGCTACAATACCCAATTGTCAGAAGAGATTAAAATTTACAATAAGGGATATTCTACTGGCAAATTAAATAAGCACATGGCACCCCATACCAAAGAATTGATTGCTATGTTTGCTTTGCTTACAAGGCTTATTGAACCTGCAAAAATACAAATCTCTTTAATGGATAAATTAAAACTTTATGATGGAAGGATTGTTGAAAATCACAATCTTGAAACTATCAGAAAGTTGCAAAGAGAAGGGAAAAGCATTTCAAGTTCATTAAAAGAAACTTTTTTTGGCCTTTCCCCAAGATTCGGGCAAAACCTCTTAAGCAATTTGCTCTGCCACCCTAATTATCCAGAAGAATGCGTCAATCCATTCCACCTATTTTTGGAATTAGAGCACCAAATTAAAAACACTACAACAATCAAAAGCGAAAAAGATAGAGAGTTTTACTTAGAAAAACTTGTTGTCTTAATAAAGGATGAATATGATACCATTGCAAGAAACGAGTTAAGGCTGGCCAGCATCTCAAATAATGAAGAAATAGATTCATTGTTCAGGCAATATAGGGATAACCTTGGTGCTTTCTGTGCAAAAGACAAAGTTGAAGACTCTTTCGGAGAACTAATAGAACCTGATGAAGAATTAATGAGAAAGATTGAACAAAGGTTGGGCAATGAAGAATCGACAACTGAATCCTTTAGGCATGGAATCAATGCAAGAATTGCTAGGCTGCACCAACAGGGTAAAGAATTTGGAGCTAAAAGTGATGAAAAACTGTATAAGGCCCTTGAAGAGGAAATTTATTCCAGACATAAAAATGACATTAATATAGCAGCATATTCAGCAAAAACCATCTCTCCTGAAGAAAGAAAAAAATTTAACAGCATAATAAAAAACCTTATTGAAAAACAAGGATATTGTGAACATTGCGCCAAAGCCCTTATGTTATATGCAAGCAAAAAATTAAAAGATGATGACTGAATATGACAAGAAGGATTGATAAAGATAGAGCAAGATATAATAAGCTGATTAGGGGCTCCCTTAAAGAAAAGCTAAAAGAATATATGAAAAAGGGGGAGCTTATAGGCAAAAGGAGCGGACGAATAATAAAAGTGCCTATACCTAGAATTGATTTGCCTAAAATAATTTATGGAAATGCCGGTTCAAGTGGAGGGGCAGGAGATGGAAGTGGAGAAGAATCACAAAAAGCTGGAGACAAAGAAGGCGAATATTTATATGAAGAATTTACTATTGAAGAACTTGCCAGAATTCTTAGTGAAGAATTAGAACTGCCAAACATAAAGCCAAAAGGAAGCAAAACAATAAAAACATTAAGTGAAAAACTTAAAACTATCACTAGAACTGGTCCAGAAAATAGAAAGCATCTCAAAAGAACATACAAACAAGCATTAAAAAGAGCTATGTCTTCAAGAGATTATCATCCTTTCAAGCCAATTGTGCCTGCAAGACCTGATCGCCGAATAAGGAATTATATGGAAGAAGCCAGTTTTGCTATGAATGCCTTAATATTTTATATAATGGATGTTTCCGGCTCAATGGGTGAAAAACAAAAAGAGTTAGCGAGAATATTTAATTATTGGGTAGATATTTGGCTGGCTGACCAGTATGAAGGGCTTGAATCTAGATACATAGTACATACTGTTGATGCCAAAGAAGTTACCAAAGATGATTTTTATCATACTAGGGAAAGCGGAGGGACAATGATTTCATCTGCTTTTGAAAAATGTGTTGAAATTTTAGAAAGGGATTATAATGTTGACCAATGGAATGTTTATATATTGTACTGCTCTGACGGAGATAATTGGTCTACTGATGATACTTCCAAAACCTTAAAAATTATAGATGACAAGCTTTTGCCAGTAATAAACATGCTGGGCTATAGCCAAGTTCTGAGCCAATGGGGTTCTGGGGAATTCCTAAAAGATCTTAATGCTTGGTCAAAAGCCAATAACTATTCGTTAATCAGCACGACTAATATAAAAGATAATGATGGCATTTTGCCAGCTATAAAAGATATTTTTGGGAAAGGGCAATGAAATTTAAAGCAAAAGACAGTTTGGATCCTGAACTTGAAGAAGATAGAAAATTAATTTTGGCAGATGCAAAAGAGTATGGATTAAAACCACTGCCAACAATATTTAAAATGGTCAGCCATGGCCAACTAAACCAATTAGTAAGCTATGGGGGATTCCCAATAAGGTATCATCATTGGACTCATGGAAGGAAAAGCCTTGAACATGGCAATAGGGAAAAATTTGGTCTTGAATCCATTTTTGAACTTGTCATTAATAATAATCCTGCATGGGCATACCTCGTCAAGAGTAATAATGCAGTAATTAATAGATTAGTTATTAGCCATGTATATGGACACAGTGATTTTTTTGCAAATAATATTTGGTTCGAGCCGACAGACAGGGATATGATTAATACCATGGAATGGCATGATGAAAAAGTTACTAAATACTCAAACAGATATGGCGATGAAAAAGTTGAGGAAGTTCTTAATCTGGGATTGATGGTGGATTCCTTAATTGATTCATACAGCATTTATAGGACAACAAGATTTGAAAAAATAATTGATAGGCTAAAAGAAAAGGAATTGCAAATGCCACAAATAAAATTGCATTCTACAGGAGATAGATTTTTAGATAAACTTCTAAATACAAAAGAATATTTTGAAAAAGAACAAAAAAGAATAAAAAAAGATTTTGAAGCAAGAAAAAAATTTCCAAGAGAATTGCAAATGGACATATTGAAATTTTTAATTGATAATGGAAAAATGAATAATATTAATATTCCTTTATGGAAAATTGATATCCTAAGAATTTTGAGGGATGAGGCTTATTATTTTGTCCCACAAACCATGACAAAAATAATGAACGAAGGATGGGCATGCTACTGGCATGAAAAGCTAATGATTGAAAAAGGGCATGTTAAAAATGATCTTGTCGATTTCTGCCAAATTAACTCAAGTGTTTTGCAGCTAAGAAAGGGAGAGTTCAGCCCTTATTCGTGGGGCTTGGCCCTATATAAGTGGATAGAAAAAAGATGGAACGAAGGAAGATTCGGCAAAGAATATGATGAATGCAATGATTTAATTAAAAAACAGAATTGGGATACCAAGGCCATGCAAGGGAGAGAAATGCTATTTTATATCAGAACATTTTATGATGATATAACCTTCTTAAATAGGTTTTTTGACCAGGAATTCTGTGATGCCCATGATGCAATTGGAATGACAATACAAGTTGGGCCAAGACAAACTATATTCATTAAACATGCAGATTTTATTAAAAAACAAATTATCAATTCGATTTACAATCAAGGGATGCCATTGATTTATGTTAAAGACGGGAATTATAAGAATAAGGGCGAGTTGCTGCTTTATCATAAATTTAACAATCGCACACTTGACTTGAAAAAAGCCTTTCATGTAATGAAAGGCATCCGAAAAATCTGGGGGAAAGATACAAGCCTTGAGACTAAAATTCAACATGAAAAAGGGGATGAAATAGAAACTCATCAAGTCATATATACTGCTACTGAAAAAACAATTGTAAAAACTGTTATCATTGATGGTGAAGAATTAGTAGAAGAGGTGGAACTTTAAATGTCATTTGAAAATGAATTAAAAAATGGATTGCAAAATGAAAAACTTTATGAATCTAATTTTGGGAATAAAAAAGTTTGTATTGTTGGAGAGATTTTGGCAGATAATGTTATTAAAGTTGAAAGAATAAATATTACCCATAATTATAATGGCAATCTAACATATTTAATTGCAGAAATGGTAGATAAACTAAATAATAATTCCAATCAAGCAGGAAACGATTGGATGATTATTGAAAGTGAACCATATTTTGGATATGCTTTTTCTGCAGCATTTGATAAAAAAGAAGGGAATTATTTTGGGTATGGTCTTTTTGTTGATAAGCAAGAGATAAAATTTAAAAAATTTTATTTTGAAAGGAAGGAAGAACCTCGGAGGGAAGAGGTGGCAACCATTACTAGTATTAATGGTCTTGAAAACTTAATTAAAATTTTGGCAGGTTAAGATGGAAAGTATAGAACAATATATTGATGGTTTGAAAAAAGAAACTAAAACTGATTTTCAGAGATTGCAAAAAATTTTCACATTTCAAGAATTTTTAAAATATACAATGGAAAATCCAAACTTGGCAATAAGAACAAGCTACCAATATCTTAATGATGCTATAAAATTTTATGGAGTTTCCCAAATAAAAGATTGCGGTGAAACTATACCTACTTATGGAATATTCAAAGACCCTTTCAATAATGGAACTAATCAAATCTTTGGGGCACAAAGGGCATTGCATAATATTGTTGATGAGATTAGATCTTCGGCAATGGAAGAAGGCAAAGAAAGAATGATAATGATTCATGGGCCCCCTGGAACAGCAAAGACTGCTATTGTTGATTTGCTGGCTGAAGGATTAAAAAGATACTCAACTACAGACGGGGGTGCAATATTCAGATTTTTCTGGGAATTTGATGCCAATCATATTTTATTAAAAAAACCTTCACACAAAATTGGTTTTGCCAAAAGAGAACAAAAAAATAGTTTTTCAAGTCAATCAGAACCTATTAGAAGCCCTTGCCATTTAAATGAAAATCCACTCTACTTGATAATAGATAAAGAAAAAAGACAAGCCTTGTTAGAAGAGATTGTCAGCAACTATAATCAAGAATTTAATAAAAATATTTTTGTACCTAAAAAAATTTTAGAGGGGAATCTTTGTTATAACTGCAAACAAATTTATGAACACTTATTAAGAGAATATAATGGGAATTTGGATAAAGTTTTATCACACATAAAAGTAGAAAGATTTGTTTTGGATGATAATAGGGGATTTGCTGTTATTGATAAATTGGCTTCGAATGAAAATTATCAAAAAATAAGGATAGTTGCAAAAGACATTAGTGAAATATTCCCAAATATAGATCTCATTTCCATGTTTAATCATTACCAAGCTGCAAACAGGGGTCTTCTCCAATTATCAGATGTGTTCAAAAGTTTTAACTATTCTTCAATATTGAATGACATTGTTGAAAAACACAGGATTAATATGGGAAATGTTAAGATAGACATAGATGAAGTTTTAATAGGGACTACAAATCCAGAAGAGCATCAAGATGTAGAAGAGCATAAATATAGTGAAGCCCTGATGCAACGAATAAAAAGAATTGATGTGGGATATCTTCTAAATATCAATGATGAAAAAAAGATTTATGAAAGGGACCTTACTCATGTAAAATCCAGAGGGAAACATATTGCCCCCCATACTATACAAGTTGTTGCAATGTGGGCAGTCCTTTCAAGATATACCAAGCCATTATTAAGATCATCTTTAGACCTTAATGTTAAACAACAATCATTTCTCTTAAACATACAGCCTCTGGAAAAAATGGAAATTTATATGGGGAAGAAGAAATATGAATTTGATTATATATCCGGGCAAAAAATCCAATTTATCAGTGACCAATTCCGGAAAGAATTAAGAAATGCAACTGATTATTTCAGCCGTAGCGGGTTTCCTAATTTCAAAGAAGGGTATTTTGGTGTATCCCCGAGAGAAGTCCAGGATATTTTTAAAAGAATAATCAAAGGAAATGACTGCCTTAATCCTTTAAATGTGCTAAGATTAATTGACAGAATTTATAAAGAAGAAAGAAAAGATTTTACGCATCTCAGAAAACAAAAAGTCCTAAGGATGAGTTTAAAAAAAGCTAATAAAATTTCTGATATTGGAAACTATTATAGCTCTTTTTATGCACTGCGCCTTGTTAAACGATATTATCAAGACATAATCACTAAAGAGGTCAAATATTCCCTGCTCTTTTATGAAGAAGATGAAGTAGATAAGATTGTAAAAGATTATATACAAGCAATATTTGATCATGCCGAAACCTTATCCAATAACAAACATAAATTCAAAAAAGAAAATTTGAGTTTTGTTGAAAACTTATGCATGTTAACTACAAAAGAAAATATTGATATTTTTCGCCAACATTGGGTAAATCAATTGAATGAATATTATAACTTTAATAAAGAAGCAGAGGATTATCAGGACTATAGGAGATCCTTGCCAAACTTGTATACGATTATAGAAAACTCCCTTTTCAAAACACAGGCATCAAAAATAGATTTTAAAAAATTAAAATATGGCCTTAATAATTATGGCAAAGATTCTTTTGAAGAAGTTGGTGATGAAGTTAAAGAACAATTGACAAGGGCCCTGAAAAAATTAAAAGATAAATATGGCTATTGTGATGTTTGTTCTAAAGTCATCACTAATTATGTGCTGAAAGAAGAATTGTTAGATTTAAAGGATGATTCAGATGATGAATTGGGTGAACAAATAACTTTGGATGATCTTTTAGATGAATTTATAGATTGATTGCATCTTTTACTTTATCAAAAAAACCTTTTTCAATTTTCAACTTTTCTTTATTGAATAAATCTTTTAAAGCATTTTTTTGCTTGGGCGTTAGATGTTTGGGGGTTTTAATAATTACTCTTACAAGCTCATCTCCCTGAGCATAACCCTCTAAACTTGGAAAACCTTTATTTTTTAATTTAAAAAAAGTATGAGACTGTGTGCCTGCAGGGATTTTCATCTTTACATTTGATTTAAGAGTAGGAATTAATACTTCGCCTCCCAAAGCAGCTTGAGCAAAAGTTATTGGAAAATCAACCAAAATATCATCGCCTTGCCTTTCAAAGAATTTATGTGGCTGGACAAAAATTTGGATATAGAGGTCTCCATTCGGACCGCCCATCTCACCTGCCTCACCCTCATTTGAAACCCTTAAAGTTGAACCATTATTAACACCTGCAGGAATAGTTATTGTAATAGTTTTTTGCTCCTTTACCCTGCCATGGCCTTTGCACTTGGTGCATTTATTTTTAATTACCCTGCCTCTTCCACCACAAACATTACAAGTAGCAGACTGCTGTATAACACCAAAAGGAGTTCTAAACTTTTTTGCGATTGTGCCAGTTCCATGGCAAGCTGAACAAGGTTCAAATTCTTCATTTTCAGAACCTGTGCCATTGCATTGATTGCAACGAATCATCTTATTTATTTTAATCTTTTTCTTTACACCAAAAGCAGCATCTTCAAATTTTATTTCCAGCTCATCTTTCAGATCTGCGCCTTTCCTAACAGCCTTTCTTCTTGAACCATGAAAAAAACTTCCAAAAATATCTGAAAAAATATCTTCTTCAAAATCACCAAAACCACCCTGAAAACCCCCTTGAAAACCTGAAAATCTATCATCAGCAGTGCCAAACCTATCATAGTTTGCTTTTTTGTTTTCATTACCAAGAATGGAATAAGCTTCATTTATTTCCTTGAATTTTTCTGCAGAATCTTTATTCAAATCTGGATGGTATTTTTTTGCTAATTTTTTATAAGCCTTTTTAATTTCCTCTTTAGATGAATCCTTGCTTACACCCAGAGTTTGATAATAGTCCTTTGCCATTTTTACACAAATAAAAGGTCTGATTCAGCAATACCAGCAGCCTTAAAAATCTTTTGCTCTAATTCCAATGTACTTTCTTTTAATTCATCTACAATCCCCTTACCATACCTCTCCTCCATATAATCAAATCTCTCTTCTAAAGATACCACAATCTCGCCATTGACTTTTCTATCAGCATAACAAATAATTCCTGCTTCATTAATTTTAGTTATAGGCTTGCCATGCTGTTCTATAATTGAAGCTACTTCTTCAAATCCTAAAGCCCTTACAAGCCCTGCTCCAGAAATAGGATGATGCAAGGAAGTAAGCTGAAATTTTTCTTTAATAGCACCCCATTGCTTTTTTATTTTAATTAAATCTTTAATAGATGAATTATTTATATTTAAAGTATAATCTATGTTATTTTGTTCAAACGCTTCTATCACTACTTGATGTGTTTTGGTTATATCATGCAGCAATGCCGCGCTTTCAATAAGCTGCAAGTTAAAATTAAAATTTTGTTCATTTAATTTCTTTGCAATAAATACCGCCAAATTCCTTACTTTCAAAGAATGCCTAGAAACTCCATCTAACATTAAATACTCTTTATGAAACTTCAGGCATTGTTCTTCTGTTGGGATATTCATTATGTGAATAAAAAAAGAAAGGTTATTTATCTTTCTTTTCATTTACCTTTTCTTTGGGTTTTTCATCTTTTTTTTCTTCTTCGTATTCAGCATCCACTACTTTCTCATCTTGCTTTTTTTCACTTTTAGCTTGCTGCTGAGCCTGGGCCTGCTGATAAATTTTTTGGCCGATTTCCTGAAGGACTTTATTCATCTCTTCAATTTTTTTCTTTATGTTCTCAATGTTATCCTTTTTCAGCTCTTCCTTAAGCTCTTTTATTTTAGCTTCAACTTTTTCTTTTATTTCTTTGTCAACCTTGTCTCCCAAATCATTAAGTGTCTTTTCAGAGGTATACACCAAGGTATCTGCCTGATTCCTTACTTCAACAGATTCTTTCTTTTTTTTGTCAGATTCTGCATTTGCTTCTGATTCTTTTACCATTTTATCAATATCATCTTTTGATAAACCTGAACCCCCTGTAACTGTTATTTTCTGTTCTTTGCCTGTTCCCAAATCCTTAGCAGAAACATTTACAATGCCATTTGCATCAATATCAAATGTTACTTCAACTTGAGGGATCCCTCTTGGCGCAGGGGGTATTCCTACTAAATCAAATCTTCCCAAAGACTTATTATCTGAAGACATTTCCCTTTCACCTTGCAAAACATTTATTGTTACAGCTGTCTGATTATCTGCTGCTGTTGAAAAAACTTGTGTTTTCTTTGTCGGGATAGTTGTATTCCTCTGAATTAATTTTGTACAAACCCCGCCAAGTGTCTCTATGCCAAGACTTAAAGGGGTAACATCCAACAATAAAACATCTTTTACCTCACCACCAAGTATGCCTCCCTGAATTGCGGCTCCCAAAGCTATTGCTTCATCAGGATTTATAGATTTTTCACCATTCTTGCTTAACAAACTTTTAACTTTCACTTGAACAGCAGGGATTCTTGTTGAACCACCAACTAACAAAACTTTGTGAATCTCACAATTTGCATCTTTTAATGCCTGTTTTGTAGGCTTGACTACTTTTTCAACAAGATCTGAAGTAAGTTCATCAAACTTTGCCCTGGCCAATTTCATTTCTAAATGCTTAGGGCCATTTTGGTCAGAGGTTACAAAAGGCAAATTAATCACAGTTTGCATTGTTGAAGATAATTCGATTTTTGCCTTTTCAGCAGCATCCTTCAGCCTCTGTAAAGCCACTGCATCCTCCCTTAAATCAATTCCATGGCTTTTCTTAAATTCTAAAGCAAGCCAATTGATTATTTTATCATCAAAATCATCTCCACCTAAATGATTGTCTCCTGAAGTTGCCTTTACCTCAAAAACACCCTCACCTAATTCAAGGATTGAAACATCAAATGTTCCGCCTCCCAAATCGAAAACTAAAACATTCTGTGTCTTTTCTTTTTTATCTAAACCATAAGCCAAAGCAGCTGCAGTCGGCTCATTAACAATTCTCATAACTTCCAAACCTGCAATCTTTCCTGCATCCTTAGTTGCCTGCCTTTGGGCATCCTCAAAGTAAGCAGGAACAGTAATTACTGCCTTCAGCACTTTTGTTCCCAAATATGATTCAGCATCTGATTTAATCTTTTGAAGAACCATTGCAGAAATCTGTTCAGGCGAATAATCCTTGTCATCTATTTTTATTTTTTCTTTTGAACCCATTAATCTTTTTATTGATCTTATTGTATTTTTAGGATTGGCAATTGCCTGCCTCTTTGCAATCTCGCCGACAATTATTTCTCCATCCTTAATACTTACTACTGAAGGGATTGTCCTTCCACCTTCAGCAGAGGGAATAATTGTGGATTTTCCCCCTTCCATAACTGCCACTGCAGAATTGGTTGTACCTAAATCTATACCTATAATTTTACTCATTTTTCTTTCCTCCTGAAATCTTTACTTTTGAAGGCCTAATAACCTTCTCTTTTAATTGGTAACCTCTTTGAAACTCTTCAATTATTTTATTTTCTTTTTCTTTTGATTCAACTTTTGCAATAGCCTCATGAAAATAAGGATCAAAATTCTTCTCCTTTGTTTCTATTGCTTTCAATCCTTCTGTGTTAAGGATTTCTTTAAATTGCGTCAATATCATAGATACTCCTTTCTTGCAATTCTGTATATCTTTTGCTGTCTCCATAGATGCTATTGCCCTTTCAAAATTGTCTAAAACATCTAAAAGTTTTAGAATGAAATTTTCTTTGGCATATTTTATTACTTCTAGCTTTTCTTTTTCTACCCTGTTCCTGAAATTTATGAATTCTGCCTGTAATCTCTGTAATTGATCCAAATATTCCTTAGATCTATCTTTTTTTGGATTTTTTTTCTTATTTGTTTTTGATTTTTTTTGTGACATTTTCTCCCCTGTTTGTTTTAAATGAACAATGTTTGTTTAAGTTAAACGATTGGAAAGTTTAAGAAGTATTTAAAGCTTTCGGTGAAGTAGTTACGGACATAAGTAATTTGTAAAATTCAGCATAAAATTATATCTTTGCCAAAAATGACAAACTGTCAAATAGAATTCCTGTGTCAAATAATCAGCAAACTGTCAAACTTGGGTAACATCAAGAAAAAGAAAAAACTATGAGGTAAAATCTACAGAGTTAGGGTTTAACTTATTGAGTACCATTTCATATCACCTCTATTAACAATATAAGATGAGAAATGGTACTTTTATCTTTCTATTTATAAATAAAATTAAGAAACTCTAGCCAGTTTATACGAAAAAGATTTATAGGATCTATTTCCCATAACCCTTTTTTTATTGAAGCAGGTATAAGTGAAGACTCCTTCAGCTGTACGAATGTAGGAATGATTATGTTTCTTTCTTTGCATTTTCTAACTGTTTTTTTAAGGACATCTTCATTTACTTTGATTCTTGATTTTGGAATAGTGGTATGCATTTTACTTCTTGTTGTTCTAAGATTCAGTATATCCTTTGATCAAGTTTTCTAAAGATTTAACAGCGTATTCGGTAATTCCCTCATTTTTTAATTTGTGAATCTTTATGTCGTGCTGTGTCTTTAGATTTTCTACTCTTTTGTTATATTCTTTGATGTCTGCCTCGATGCCAGAACAGTTTCTTCTACCTTTTTCTTTCCTTCGTTGCTTGATAGTTTCTGCATTTGCAACCATGTAGACGAAGATATCAAAACAGTCTGCTTGAGCTTTTGTTAGTCGGCAGTGCCCATCGACTATAAGAAAAGGATGTTCTTTCACGACTTCTACATATTTGGTATTCTCAATCTCGAGTTTGTACTCTAGGTCAAGCTCTGAAAGTTCTTTACGGGAGTTAACTTCACATGCAGTCATCATTATTTCAGAACCGGGTAGGTGTTTGAACTCTTTGTGATTTTTTATGAACTCTTTGGATATTGCAGTTTTACCTACTCCTCCAACTCCTCCGATGTATATCCTCATATTTTGCACTCCTTCAGTTTTTTTGCTAAGAGTTTCCAATGTCTGTTTTCCCAGATATCTCTACGTTCTTCGTCTGTCATCTGTGCTAAGGTTTTTGTGGCACCTTTTGGGATGAATATTTTGTCAGCCCCCCATCCATTCTTTCCTTTAACTTCATGAGATATCGTGCCTTGCGTTTTATAAGAGCAAACAATATCTTTACCATTTGGGAAGGATAGAACAACAACATCATCAAAGTAACAAGTCCTGTTTTCTTTGTTTTCCATCATCTTTAGGATATTTTCAGGTTTTAGCCATTGGTTTATATATTTAACAAAAGGTCCAGGGAATCCTTTTAAAGCATCGATGTAAAATCCGACGTCTACCTTCATAGCTGGTTTCCCAAGTTTATTTGCGGCAAACTGAGCTGAGAATTTTGCAACTTCTTCAGCCTTGTGGCTTTGGATTTCAGGTGTTTCCATTGCATTCTGCTCTATTTTAATATTTTTTCTTTCCCAGAATACTCTTGCATTCTCAAATTTTCTTTTATTACCTGTTACAAATGTTAATATCATTTTGATTTTCTCCGTCTGCTTCATCTTTAATTTTTAGTGGTAAATTGACTAGCGTATTGTGAAGCAGCTTATTATTCTGTTGTTTTTATTGTAAGTTGAAGTTTATAAAGCTTATGTTTGTTACTGCTCAATAATGGTTATAAGCAAAAAGTTTAAATACTAGTTGTTGCTCTGTAAAAGATGAAATTATCAAAAAAAATCTTGCCAACACAAATATCAAAACCATGTACAAGCACATAAAACCTTTTGGACACCACATACACGGAAAAACTCTAGGAATAGTCTGGTTAGACCTTGTTAGAGCCATCATAAAACACGGATCTCACAGCTTCGATGAAGACCGTGGCAGACTAGATCTCCAAAACGTGCGAATTAAATCAGAAACCCAAATAGTCTCTGATTTACTTATCCAAAAATATGGCAACAACAAGAACATATCTGCTATACTAGATCTCACTTTTAATAACAAAAAGATGTATGATTTTGATGTTGTTCCAAGTTTCCCTCCGGGAGCGGACAGTTACTACAAAAGAATTCAAGAAGGAAAAATGATAGATTTTGTAGTCAAGAGATTGAGTATGTTTCCAGAGAGCAAGAAAGCGGTAATTGTTTTTCCGAATAACAAAGATTACCAAGCAGTCCTAGCAGCACCAAAAGATGACTACCTGCCATGTATTGTTAGTGTACAATTCCGTTTATTGAATCACGGCAAAGGATTTATTATGAACACAATTTTCCATGCACGTTCGATAGATGCTTTTCAGAAATCACATGGCAACATAACAGCTATTGCATTACTTTCCGAAGAGGTTGCTAAAAGGCTAGAAAAGAACCTAGGCAAACCAGTTAAGGTTGGTCCGCTAAATGGCATGATCACAGATGCCCATATTTACGATGAAACAATAGAAGAAGCCAAGAAAGTCTTAAAGGCATTCAAAAAAGATGGCAACTAAGGAGATATAAATAATAACATGAAATTTTTGGAAAAACACCTTTTAAAAAAGAGAGGATGGATCTCTCATTGGCCAACAAAGGCGGTTTTTATTTATTCCGGCGGACTGGATTCTACAATTACGATGGCTAAGTTAATAAATGAAAAAAAAATAGAAATATACCCTTTGTTCATCAATCGTGGCCAGACAAACCTGAAATTCGAAAAGAAATCAGTACTCTTTTTCGAAAAATATTTTCTTAAGAGATACAAAAATTTGTTTCATAACATAACAGAAATTAAAATTAATATTCCACCTAAAGAAATTAAAGACCAATTAAAGTTTTATACCCAAAAATTTGGCCACCCTCTAAGAAATACAATCTTGCAAATGATAGGGGCACAATACGCTATTAGCTTATCTACTCCTCTTAAAAGAATCACCACCGTTTTTTGCGCACAAGTTCCAGATGACCCCTTCCCTCATTCCACATTAAAATCCTTAAGGGCAACCACATTCGATATTTGTCAAGGTTTAGGAGAGTGGGACTGGCAAATCACATCTCCAAATATCGATCCTATCCTTAGCAGTGAACAGTGGGACAAGGTGCTGTGTGGCATGATTCTAACTTTTAAAGAACTTATTTGAGATATCTATATCCCAACTTTGAATTTTGCCACCATTTTTCTCAATTTGGGAGATTATTTCCTTTGATTCTTTTTTTGGAACAATAA
>JAYEMU010000101.1:0-9756 GCA_034718475.1 Nanobdellota archaeon | reverse complement strand
AATAGGAAAAGAAATCTGTTCTGCTGTAAGAATTGTGGAACAGTTGAGGATTCTGGTGTGAATGCAGGTTTCAACATAGCATATTTGCACAAGCAAGGAATACCTCAATTCAATAAAGACAGAGATTTATTGAAAGGGAACACTGATATCCCTAAAGGAGCAATGCTATGAAACAAGGCAACTCTAGAACCCAACGAACTTTAGTCGTTGGAGTATGTCAGATTTTGCAGATTATTTTGTGCTTTCCACTCTTTCCCACCCATCATTATACATTTTTTGATTAATTTTTTCTTTATAGAATAAAGAAAGCCACATATATAATCTGGCAGGAAATAATTCTAATGTCCAATAAAATTCTTTTATATTTTTGGGAAATGTCCATGCCCAAATTGAACCCTTTATTAATTCATTCTTAAAAGATTTCATTTTAGGAAAATCTGGTGCATATTTTTTAAGCTTGGTATGTGCACCAGCAGTTCTTGTTCTTTGCTTAAGCCAATCTTTAAAATAATCAGGGTTTTTGACAAATACTTCAGCATCCTTGCAATATCCAATCTTATAGCCTTTTTTCCAAATCATATAAGGTATAATCGCATCTTCAGCCACGTCTAATGGAATTTCATCAATAAGCCCCTTACGAAATGCAAAAAGATAAGCCGAGCATTCCAAAAATTTTCCATTATCAAAAGCTTCCCTTCTTGCCTTATGGGCACCATAAGCCAATAAATGGCTCCAATAACCCATCATGCACTTCCTATTATTGACTGAAACAACCTTGCCGCCAACACAGCCAATCTTTTCATTTTTTAGGATTTTCAGCATCTCTTTAACAGAATTTTTGCTGACATAAACATCACCGTCAGTAAAAAACCATATCCTGCCTTTTAATTCTTTAAACAAAAGGTTCAATGCAAAGCTTTTTCCTTTCCCAGGATCATGAAAATGTTTCACAGATGGATATTTTTTAGAATAGTTTTCTACTATCTCTTTCGTTTCTTTATCAGGGCACGCTACAATAAGCTCATATTTCTCTTTTATATTCTGTTCCAAAAAAGCATTGATTGCTTTTGAAATTGTATTTGGCTCATTAAATGCTGTAATAACTATTGATATCATAGATAGATAAAACCAAATATTAATTTTTAAAACTTATGCATTTCTGGAAAATATTTTTTGTTCATATATATGAAAATCTTGGCGGATTTTTAGGCACAGTTTTATCATAGCTAAAATGCTTCAATGCACTTTCTAAGTTTTTCATATAATCATATTTATTTCTTAAATCTTTAAAGGACCTTGGCCCACATAAATCAAAGAATTCTACATTCATTAAAACATCACTAAATCTCCAGTTTATATTCAAATTCATCATTTCCAAAGCATCCTTTGATAGATTTGGAAAATTTTCTTGTTTCATAAGATCAAATTTAGATTGTGCAACATAGGCTTCTAGGCTTTCACCATATAATTCTGCAATAGCTATCCTATGGTGTCCATCAAGTGTAAGATAATTCTCATTCTTTTCATCATATTCAACTGCTACTATACCCAAGTCATTTTTATTTCCAGAAGCATGAAACCATAATACATATCTTAATTGATAAAAAGTTAGCCCCGGTTGGGTAGGCCTTATAATCTCAGTTCGCAATGTTTTTATTATTCCCATATCATTTAGAATAAAGAAATTATTTATATAGTTTTTGGGGAATTTCTCTACATTTTCTAACTTAAAAAAAGATTTCAAAGGAAAAAAATATTTTAAAAGATCTCCTGAATTATATTTACTGTGGGATTATAATTATGATGTTGACATACTTTGCCTTACTCCTCAAGAATTTAAGAAAAAGCAAAAAGAAATAGGAATTATTCAAGAAGCAAAAAAACAAGGAATAAGGATTTAGATATTTCTTTATTCAAAAATCACAAAAAATTCCAGCCTTTTGATTTTATTTTTTGCTCAAATTTTTTCAGTCTTTCCAATTTGCCCATATCCTCTAAAAATTCTGTAGTAAAATAACCTGCAACCTTTGAATCAGTAACTAAAGCTGGCAAGATTTCATTTTCTAGGGAGCATTTCCCTTCAGGTATCATCTCAAAAATTTTTGGATTTACAACATGCAAGCCAGCATTGCCTAAATCTGTCTTAAGTAAATCCATATGCGGCCTTCTTAAAAACTTTAGGACTTTTTTACCTTGAAGCTCTATAAGATCAGATTCATAAGGATGGGATGAATGCTGGACTGCTAAAGTGCAAACTGCATTAAAATCTTTATGTAGTTGCATTATTTTTTTGAAATTGACTTTGCACAAGACATCTGCATAAAGCAAAATAAAATCTTCTGAATCTAAAAATTGTTTGGCATTCCTTAATGCACCTGCTGTCCCCAAAGGCTTATCTTCAACTGCATATTTAATGTCAACACCAAAACTTGAACCATCCCCAAAATAATCCTTTATCTTTTCAGAAAGATACCCGCAGCAGATAATTATCTCTTTAATTCCATTTTCTCTTGCCCACTCTATATTATACTGCAGCATGGGCTTGCCATTTAAAGGAATCATTGGCTTAGGCATATTGTCTGTAAGAGGTTTAAGCCTAACACCTCTACCGCCAGCCATTAATACAAGTTTCATTTTCTCTCAAATCTAAAAGGCAGAACTCTAATGCCTTCACTTTCTAAAACTTTTGCCAAATGCCCCTTCATTCCTTTATTGCAATAAAACAGCCCGCAGCCTCCGCCTCCAGCACCCAAAATCCTTCCGCCTATCGCCCCATTGCTTAAAGCTTTTTTATATATATCATCAATAGCATTCGTTGAAATCTTTGAACTTAATTTTCTCTTAAGCATGAAATCCTTATGCATCATCCTTCCTGCTTCATCAAAATCACCATTAACTAATGCACTTTTAAGATTTTCCACATTAAATCTTTTTTCTATCAATAGATTGCGAATTTTTAAAGGGTTAATTTCTACATTTTTTATTTGGTCAGAATGAATTGCATCCCCAGAACATGCCCTCTCCCCAAAATAAACTAATAAAAGATTATCTTCAAATTTATCAAATGCATTTACATTAAGAGGCTGGACCTTTACTCTCTCTGAAGTAAATTCAAGAAAATTTATTCCGCCATAAGCAGAAGCCCATTGGTCTTGATATCCGCCTTTTATTCCCATATCTTTTCTCTCTATTTGGTAAGCAAGCTTTGCCACTTCTTCTGCATCATATTTTTTATTATCTAATTTATATAAAGCTTTTATCAAAGCAATATTCAGGGCTGAAGAACCTCCCAAGCCGCTCATTTTTGGAATATTTGTTTCTATCCAGATTATTCCTCGAAAATCCGGTTTCAATCTTTTCAAAGTTGCTGCCACAATATCATTATTTGCAAGCTCCCTAAAAACTTTTTTTTCATTTCCATAATTCACTTCCACATAATCTATATCTTGTGGAAGAATCCTGCATTTGAAATAATGTGAGCTTAAAGTTGCATTAACAACACAGCCCCTGCCTAGCTGCTGTATAAAGCTGTCAGTATCGCCGCCATTTGCCAAACTTATCCTTGCCGGCGCAGCAGCCTCTATAAAATTCTTAACCTTGATTTCCTTATCATCAAATAATTCTTTTTCAACCAAGCTGCACATAATATGCCCAATTGCAATATGCCCTTCTTGTATTCGGGCTGTATCTTCAGATTGAACTTTTATCAATAAGTCTAAATTCAGCTCATTTAATCCTCCGCCATCTTTGCCTGTTAATGCCACGCACTTTGCACCATTCCTTCTTGCTGTTTTCATGCCATTGATTACATTCAAGGAATTGCCGCTAGTGCTTATTCCCAAAACAACATCCCGATTAGTCGCCAAAGATTCTATTTGTTTCGCAAAAACATTTTCATAGCCTATATCATTGCTTATTGCTGTCACAACTGAAGTATTAACTGTCAAAGCTAATGCATCAAGCATTGGCCTCTTTGGATTATATAGGTAATTAACAAGTTCAGCAACAATATGCTGCGCATCTGCCGCACTGCCGCCATTTCCAAAAATAATCATCCTCCCTTTATTTTTATAGGCTTCAATCACCAGCTTGGCAAGTTCAATAATCTGTGATACATTCCTTGCCAAAATAGCTTTTTTTACAAGAATGCCCTCATTAAGCTCCCTTTTAATCAAGTCTTCCATTATAATGCTTGCCTCCAGTAATCCAGCATATCTTTTATTGTTTTTTCAATAGGTATTTCTTGCTTCCAGCCTGTTTCTCGAATTAATTTGCTTGAATCACCTAAAATAACTGGCTCGTCAGTTGGCCTTATTAACTTCTGATCCTGTACTATTTTCGGTTCAATCCCTGAATTCTCAAGAACAATTCCTAATATATCAGAAATCTTATATGCCTTGGCTCCGCTTAAATTATAAACATCTCCATACCTTCCTTTATTCACCAACAGCCAAAAAGCCTTGATTAAATCCCTTACATCTGTTATAGCCCTTTTTGTCTCTAAATTCCCAACCTTCATGATTGGTTCAATAATCCCTTTCTCAATTTGGACAGCCCTTCTTGTAAAATCAGAACAGACATCATTTACTTTTCTTGGTCCAGTTGTATTAAAGATTCTTGCCCTCAAGCCTCTTATTCCAAAATTTTTATGGAACTGATAAGTTAAGAGGTCAGTAGCAACCTTTGACACCCCATAAGGATGCAAGGGCAGCAGCTTATGATTTTCAGGCACAGGCAAATTTTCAGGTTTGACAAATCCATATTCTGCAGATGAGCAGGCTGCCAAAACAATGGGATTTAATTTTAAAATTTTTAGGGCTTCAAAAAGATTTAATGTTCCTTCAATATTGGCCTGCACAGTATAATTCGGTTTTTCTAAAGAAACTGTTGGATAGCTTTGTGCAGCAAGATGGAATATCAAGTCTGGCTTGAAATAATTAATCAATTTCTTGAGCTTGCCTTTATCCCTTATATCACATTCTTGTATCTCTATTTTCTGCTTTACATAATTAATATCAGTAGTGGGCATATAGTATGTTCCAAAAATTTTTATACCCTTCTCATTCAAAAAATCCACTAAATGCGCACCCATAAAACCGCCAACACCTGTAATAAAAGCTTTCATAAGTTTAGCCTCCAATATTCAATCATGTCCTTTAATGTCTTTTCAAGAATTATTTTCGGTTCCCAGCCAGCATCCATCTTAATCTTTTCTATATCCCCCACAATTATGGATTCATCAGAAGGCCTGAGCAGATTTGCATCTTGCCTGATTTGAGGATTAATCCCAGTAATTTCTAAAATTTTCTCAAGAATCTCTTGAATGCTATAAACCTTATCGCCGCAGATATTATACACTTCACCAACTTTGCCATGATTAATTAAAAGCCAAAATGCTTTTACAACATCCCTTACATCTGTTATTGCTCTTCTGCTTTTAAGATTGCCCACCTGCAAAATCGGTTCAATAATTCCTTTTTCAATTTGGACAGCCCTTTTTGTGAAATCCGAACAAACATCATTTATCCTTCTTGGGCCAGTGGCATTAAATATCCTTGCGGAAATATATCTAATCCCAAAATTTTTATAATATTGATATGCTAAAAGCCCTTGCACCACTTTAGATATTCCATAAGGGTTTATTGGCAGAAGCCTGCTATTTTCTTTTACCGGCACTTGCTCTTTGTTAAGTGAACCATACTCTGCTGATGAACAAGGCAGAATAATCAACGGATCGATTCTTAAATCTTTAACCGATTCAAATAAATTTATCAGGCCTTCAATATTGACTTTAAAGGTTAAATTTGGTTTTGACCATGAAACAGCTGGAAAACTTTGTGCAGCCAAATGATAGATTATGTCAGGATGATGTTTTTTGAGAATAGATTTAATGTCATTTTTGTTCAAAACATCACATTTTTCTACTTTAATTTTTTTGTTTATCAAATTTAAATCCGCCCCAATAACTTCACAGCCTTTTGCAAGCAGAAAATTTGAAAGGTGATCGCCTATAAACCCTCCAGCGCCTAAAATCAATACCTTCATTGATTAGCCTCCCAAGTTTCCAACCCAGTATCAGTAAAACTAAAATCTATAACATTAATACCCATTTCCTGCAATTTCAAAACAACATTTTGTTCCTTATTTGATTCACAATAAAAGAGCATATGGCCACCGCCGCCTGCGCCTATGATTCTTCCGCCTATTGCCCCAGAATCCAATGCCAGCCTATAACAATCATCAATCCTTGGATTTGTAATTGCTGGATTTAATTGTTTTTTCAATTTCCAGGCTTTGCCAAGTTGTTCTCCAAAACTTAAGATGTCATTTCTTTTCAAAGCATAGACCATATCCAAGGCATTAACCTTTAACTTATGAAGGATATCTAACTTGTTATTATCCTGATAAGATATTTGTTGGTTAACAATTATGCTTTTAACATCATCCCGCTTTCCTACATAAGCCAAAACTAAATTTTTTTCAAGTTCCAGCAATGTTGATTTTTTTAATTTTAGGGGGTGAACCAAAGTATAATTATTTTTAAATTCAATAAAATTAAATCCGCCAAACACTGATGCATACTGGCATTGCTTGCCGCCAGGCACTTCATTCCTTAAGTTGTTTATATTATAGGCTAATTCAGCAATCTTAAAATTATCCAGGGCTTTTTCATATCTAAGATGATTAAAAAGGCCAATAATAGCAGTAGCGACTGTAGCAGAAGTTCCAAGGCCAGTATTAGGGGGGACATCTGATCTTAAAAAAATATCTACACCATATTTAATTTTTAATGCATTAATAATATCCTTAATTATTTCAATATCATCTGAATGACTTTCAAAAGAATTTTCAAACATATTCAATCTTTTAAAATCAGAAGCAAACAATCTCAGTTCATTATTATGCTTTGGCTTTAAAGTTCCATAAATATATTTATTAATTGTAGCATTTAAAACACAGCCGTCAAAATTTTTAAAAAATGCAGGATAATCTGTTCCCCCGCCTCCAAACTCTATCCTAGCAGGAGCCCTGGACCTAATTATCATTTTTTTCCCCCAAGATTATTTTTGCAGCTTCATACAAGTCATCAGCCATAACATCTGCCAAGATTTCAAATTGGGCATCATTGCATCCATACCCAGTCCTTACTCCAATAGTTTTGCAGCCAACAATTTTACCGGCTTTTATATCAGAAGTTTTATCACCTACTAAATAACTGTTTTTTAAATCAATGCTCATTTCATCAGCTGCTTTGAAAAGCATCCCTGGATTTGGTTTTCTGCAATCACAGTTTTTTTTATATACTCCAAAACCTTCTGGATGATGCGGGCAATAATAAATCTTATTTAGTTTTGCATTATTATTCTCCAAAAGTTCCAATAACTTTTTATGAATTAAATTTAATTCTTGCTCTGTACATAATTGTTTCGCTACAACAGATTGGTTTGTAATCAAAACAACATCCATGCCTGCTTTATTCAACAAAGAAATAGCTTCACTGGCTTTATCGATTAATTGAATCTGTTCAGGTTTATGAAGATGGTGAACATCTTCAATAACCACTCCATCCCTGTCTAAAAATACTGCTTTGTTTATTCAAACCACCCCAAGTATAAAGTTGCGAACCCCCAAAATATCCCCATACTCGAAGAGATCATTCCACATCCCATTTTATTTTTATTTTGGAAAATAATCTTTTATCTACAGGTTTATCATTTACATAGATTCTAAAACCCAAGATTTTCAATGCACTCTCTTTTTCATCCACATTTATCACATTTTTAAATCAAAAGAAAAACATGACTACACAGGGAGGTGTTTTTAACGCCATGTCTCTCTTCGAGTATGAATAAGTCATACTTATGGCAATTTATAAAACTTATGATTTTTTAATCTATGTGCAATTAGGTGACATATGTCAACTGATTGCACAAAGCACCTCCATTCTCTACCACCCTTACTAATATTAGTCCAAAAAAGTTAAGGGATATTCGAATGAAATTAAAAAGTTATTAACAAACCAATAAAAAAATAATTATGATTTTAACACTATTAATCAATATTCTTGCATTTTTCACAATCTGGATAACTTGAAAACTCCATCCAATTAATATCTAAATTCAAAAAATCAACTTCTGCATAACGATTTGAATTAAAAGAGCCCTTACCTGTTAAATATTTAAAAATATCCATAACATGAAGATTAGCAATCGTTCCGGCCATAGGTCCTAAATTCCCTGAACCTTTGGGTTTTTTTAAAACTTCTAAACCTTTATAAGGGTTATTTTGATCTTGAAATCTTAAAAAACAATCAAAACAAACCGTTTTATTTGGAATAAAAATTGAACCAAGCATCCCTGTATGAAAATTATATCCACCAGCAAAAGAATAAGCTATATTATTCTTTTCAGCATACTCTGAAATAATTTTGGTAGTAACTTGAATGCTCGGATTGTCTGTGCAATTAATTATAAAATCCTTATTTGAAATAATATCCTCTAAATCCATCTTATTAGATACATAACGTTTATGTGTATCAATATTACAATCCAATAATTTTTCTTTAAGAACATCAACTTTATATCTCCCAATGTCCCTTGAAGAAAAATATAATTGCCGATTAAGATTACTCTCTTCTATTTTATCAGGATCATTTATCGTTAAATTTTTTACCCCTAACTGATATAAACCATTTACTATCCAAGAACCAATCCCCCCTACACCAAAAATAGCAATATGTGATTGTTCTATTCTTTTTTGTAAATCTTCTGCTTCTTTTCTCGAAGAAGAAATTTCATTTAAAAAAGATAATTGATATTTATTTCTTTCATCAATTTTATTTTTATCAAAAAATTCTATTATCCCCAATGAATTTAAAGTATTTAAAGCTGAATCTATATCTATAAGATTATATCCATGATTTTTTAAAGATACCTGTAAATTCTTTAAATCTAAATCTTTATCTATCAAATAATTCAATAAATCTTTCGAAAGTGTATCTAATTTTATTCTTCTAATTTTTCTTATTGATGTAAAACCTACTTGGTAAATGTCTTCCGTTTCTTTAAATAAATACAAAGAATCCTTTATTTTTACTTTTGACATTTTATACTATATATTATTTTTTTATCTGTTGGTTCATAAATTAATTCTCCATTTATAGAGGGATAAATCAAAACATAATTTTGCAAATCTTGCAATAAGGGTGTTGAAGAACGCAAATGCCAAGACCCAATGATAATTACTAAGGGCTTATTTGTTTTTTTATTATATCTTTTGATTAATTCTTTTTGATGTCTTTCTCTTAAAATAAGTATCTTTTCAAAATCTTCTTTTTCTTTTTTACTAATCTCTTCATTCTGTTTTATTTTTGTTATAATTTGCTTATTTAAACCAAAATTCTTAAGGTCTATTCCAATCATTTTTATCTTTTTAATTCTACATAATTTTAATAATTCTTTAATTTCAGCAACATCTGTCATTTCAGAAATTTTTTTAGAATTAAGAATTTTATCAAAATCTTCTTTAGAATTTAATTTCAAATTTTCTAACTTTTCACAAAGAATATAATCAGGTTCTACCTTTTCAATAATTTCTTTTTGTTTATTAAAATCATTAATAAATCCATGGGTATCTCCAATAAAAATAAAAGAAAAATTATTAAAATCCATTTTACATCCAATACTTTACTCCTGTACCACCAAAACAATCTTTTTCATCTAAAACTTCAATGCCTTTATAATCTTTTTTAGGTTC
>JAYEMU010000100.1:0-2220 GCA_034718475.1 Nanobdellota archaeon | reverse complement strand
CCCCTTTGAAACTTCGATGTATAGTTCCGTAAGGATGTTCTCCTTCTGCTCTTTTCTTCGCAATTCTTTTATTACGAAGTTTCTGCGTTATGGTAAGATTTCCTTTCTTCATAGTTGCATCTCCTCGAGCTTTCGTCTTACTCCCTGAATAACCCCTATCACGATAAATAATTTCATCTTCATTAGCAAGGTCAATCTTATTGTCATGAGTTTTTGCTGTTGTTACAGCAACTTCTTCAATAATTTTTGAACCCCTTTGCATTTTAGTGTGTGATTTGAATCCAAAATAGCTTTTTTTCTTTTTCTTTGTCCAAGAACCATCCTTGCTTCTACTAGTTTTTGCTTCTCTCCCTCTATTGTTCATCCCTGAATTTTTCTTTCCGGGATCTGCCTGAATAAAAGTAGCATCTTGAATTTTTCCTTCTTTAACTTTAATGTCATGCTGAACAAATTGTCTTTTTTGTTCTTCCCAAATCTTATCGATGATATCTGATTCCGTGAGACCTTCACGGAATCTCCAGATTGTGGAATAATCTGGAATGTTTTTAGGAAACCCTAAGAACTGCTGAAAACTTAATCTATCGTTGATCTGGAATTCCAGCTCTTCATCGCTAATGCCATACCAGCTTTGTAACAAAAGGCATTTAATCATTACTTCTTTATCGTAGGTAGGTCTGCCTACTGTGTTTTCCTTCTCAGGAAAGAGAGAAATAAAAGCATTCCAATCAAATAAATTTTTCATCTCTTCAAGACGAGAACGAAGTTTTTTCACTTTGTCATATTTTTGTTTTAGAGCAAAATTGGTTAAAGAATCCATAAATAATCACTTCAAGAAAAAGAAAGCATCAATGGTTTAAAGATTTTATGAAACTACTAATTTTGCAAAGTTCTCTATAATAAATTTCATACTGTTGCAGACCAAGAAATATTAGATAAGGATATTAGTAATGCTATACAACATTTATATGCTATTGCTTGGGAAGATATCGCAAAGATATCTCATACAAACAAGCCTAATAAGCAGGAAATTGAACAAATTTTATCTGAACTAAAATTAAATCTCTAATTTTTTTAATTTTATATGTGATTGCTTTGATAATAAATATAATCAAATCACCAAAGAATTTAATAGCTTTGAGATGTTTGGGAGTTTAGAATAAAATATGGGCTCCAGCAATGGTTCTGCCCAATTAATAGGTTAACCAATAAGCAGGATAAAAAATTTGTGATAAATTTTTATTCTTGGTGGCAGTATCTATAAGTTATATAATATCTATTGGCTAAGCTTAATTATAAAAGCAATTCTAGTGGTGTTAACTATTTTCGGAGGTATTGAAAAAATACAATTATGTATGTGTCATAGCATGCCTTGTAATATGTGTATGGCTGGTATTAAAACAATTGATGATATTATAAAAAAATATAAAAAATAAAATGGAAGCTGATACAAGTATAAAAGTAAGTTTTTTATTATCTTTTAAAAATGATTTAGATTTATTTAAAGAATTTTATAAAAAACAACAATATCCTACTGGGGAAAATGATTCCCAGATTTTTTTAGGATTCTTAAAAGAAGAATTAATGAAACAGATTCCCAATTTAAATAAAGAAAGATGCTTTATTTTAATTAAAAATGTATTAAAGCGGGAATATAAAAAAAATAAAAAACTTTTAAATATAAAATTGCAAATTGCAAAAAGCAAATGGCAAGAAATAGAAAACTCTTTTTTTCAAGAAAGTAAAAAAGTTTTTGATGGTCATCCTTTCCCTAAAGGGCACTATCATGCTTATATTAGTATTTGGGGAAGATATATACGTAATCTAGAATCTAAATCTATAACTTTTCCACCAAATCAAAGATTTATGCTCCTTGTTATAATACATGAATTTTTACATATCATTTTTTATGATTATTTTTATCAAAATTTTAAGAATAAATTAAACAAAGAAAAATTATGGGAATTATCAGAAATAATCAACGTTTTAATTATGAATGAAAAACCATTTTTAACTTGGGCCGAATATCCAAGCTTGCCTTATCCTGCACATAAAAAAAATTATAAAAAATTAAAAGAAATTTATGATAAAAGGGAATCAATGCATGATTTTATTAAAAAAGCTATTTCGGTTCTAAAAGATTAATTGCTTTAGAATATTCTTCAATAAAATTTTCATTAAATGAATCAGTTTTAATTTTTTTTATAATTAATTTATAATAAT
>JAYEMU010000099.1:0-2273 GCA_034718475.1 Nanobdellota archaeon | reverse complement strand
CTTTCTTAATGCGAAGCTTATCATACTCTTCAAACACTTTGCCATCAGCACCAACACAAACAATATCTTCTAAGACTAAGAAATCATCTTTGCTAAAAACTTTAACAGAAGATGGAGAAGGCCCTTGAGTCACTGTAGGTTCAACTTCTTCTTCCTTCTTGGGATTCAAGTAAGGATTATCCTTCACAGTATCAGGATCAACTTGTACGTATTTCCAAGGATTGTCGTTTGTCATTTATTATCTCCAACACTTAAACTCACCTTTACAATCATCCAAAACATTCTTTGGTAAAGGTTCATTAGCCCCCTTATAATGGGCTATCGCTGCTATTAAATCACTTTTCTTATTAAGCCTTCTCTTCAAAATCTTTCCAACTTCATTAGCAGCCAAATATGGATTACCTACAAAATTTTCCGTTATTCTTTGTGGATTATCAATTATGCCAGAATACGCACCAATTAATTTAAAACTTTCAACAACACTTTCAAGAACAGTAGGTTTAGCTTTAGGATTTTTTGCTTTAATATATTCTCTCATAGATCTCGCATATCCCATAATCGTTTGAGCACTTCTTATTGATGCAGGCTCTACCATCCTATATATAATCAAATCATCACCATTACCAATACTATCTTCCTCTGCTTTTGACGGCCAAACTTCTTTCATTTTTCTTTTACTATTATCAGCAGCCGTACAAGGTATATAATCTAAACCTAAAACAAGATATCTAAATAATAACATTTCTTCAGCCATTTCCCCAACATATGGAGTTTTAGATTTCTGTTTTAAATAAGTAAAAGCATCAACAAAATCCTGTGTCCTATCAATTGGCTCATCCTGATACTTTAATCTTACCTCTCCTTCTGCACCCATCAAAATCCTATCCAAATCTTGAGGATTATCATCACCAGGTGTAAAATTATCTACATCAATAATTAAATGAGACCTTTCTTTCATAGCCTTATCCATAGACACAGTACCTGTATACTGCCCATTACCAAAATTTGCAGTCCAAACACCAACACTATAAGCAACATTTTGATGCCATTCTTGGCCACCAAAATCTTTAAATGTCTTTAATTCAGTGCCACCTAACGAATATCTTCTTCCATTTAAATCAATAAAACCTTCAAAAATATTAAATAACTGATTCTGTACAATCTCAGCACACCTATTAATCTCTTCTACAACAATTAACGGCCTAGATATTTCAGAAGTTATGTCAGTCAAACTCCTTTCAGAAACTTTTCCACCTTTTTCCATAGCATCTTTTAAACCAGAAAAATCCATTTCCCTATAAAGGCTCTTGATATCTAAATCATTTCTCCCTAAAACATAACTAGCATTATTTCCATACAAAGATTGAACATCAGCAAATAACTGGCTTTTTCCCATACCTGGATTACCACCTAACCCAACATTCATTCTCGCCTGTAAAGCAATCTTTACTTGATCCCAAAGATGAAGTGGAACATTTGCTAATTTAGAAACAGGAGTAGAATTTACAAATGTAGGAGGTTCCATTTCAACAATTTTTTTAATAGGATTAGTCATTTTTCATCCTCCTTAATTACATCAATAGTTAATCTTACTACAGTAGAAGGTTTTAGTTCATTTTGCAATAATGAAGGAATACAGATTATAGCTTTATTACCTTGCTTTGCTATTTTTTTAGTAATTATATATCTTTTATCTGACATAGTAATACCTCCAGTATACCACTATTAGAACTTCTAGGACAAAGTAGTATATAAATCTTTTGATGTTTTATCTACTAGCAAGTAGTGGCTAATTTTACAAAAAAGGGACACTTTGGCCTACAAATTATATAAACCCTAGGTTGATGGCATATCTGATCCTTGCACCCAACCAAAATATTGGTTCATCTGGAATTCAGTAAGATAATTTGCAAGGTAAGAAGCCCTAGAATGACGAAATGTATGGGGGTTGTGTTTCTTATCGACTCCAGCTTCTTTAAACAATTTTCTTATCATCATTCCGATTGTGTTATAGCCCAAAATTTTCTGTTCTCTGCATCCTTGACATTTTCTTCTATATATTTCCCTAAGCGTTCTATTCTCCAGTCATAGTCATATATGTCGGATCTTTATTTCATTTGGGTGCCTCCTAGAAGCAGAATAATATATAAGATTTGTATCCCATACTATCCGCAAGAAACAACAGGTAAAGCATTGAAATAGAATCAAGATGCTCCGGCCGAGATTTGAACTCGGGTCTTCGCCTCGAGAGGGCGAAATGATTGACCGAACTA
>JAYEMU010000098.1:0-10042 GCA_034718475.1 Nanobdellota archaeon | reverse complement strand
GCAATTTAACTAAGTTTATAAACAACAACTAATTTTCAAAAAGATAGGTGAATAACTATGGTAAAATATAAAATTGAACAGGAAATAGACAAATGCATTGGCTGTATGGCATGCCAATCTGTTGCAGAAGACGTATGGGAACAAGTTGAAATTGAGGGGGCTTTTAAAGCCAAACCCAAAAAAACAGAATTTGATGAAGCAGATCTGGAAAAGATTAAGGAATCTGCAGAGATATGTCCAGTTGATTGCATTCACATTATAAATGTAGAGACTGGAGAAAAAATTTTATGAAACTGACAAAAAAATCCTTAATTGGGAATATTGTGAATCAGCATCCAGAATTAGCAGAAATTATGTTTGATTATGGCATGCACTGCTTAGGGTGTGCAGTCAGCGGTTTTGAAACAATTGAACAGGGCTGTAAGGCGCATAATATGGATGACAGTAAGATTAAAGAAATGCTTAAAAAAATGAATGAAACTTTTAAAAAAAATGAAAGCCTAAAGGTTTCAAAAACTGCAACTGAAGAGCTGCTTACAACATACCAAGGAAAGGCTTTGAGAATAGGAAGTGATATCAAAATTTGCGAAAAGGCGCAAGAGAATGATATCATACTAAAAGAGGGGATGATTACAATTTGCATTGCCAAAAATAAAGTTAAGGAAGTAAAGGGCAAAAGATTAAATTTTAGAGGGGGAAAATTTATAATAGAATGAAGGAAATTTATCTTGATAACGCTGCAACAACCCCTGTTGTTAAATTAGTAAAAAAAGAGATGGATAAATATTTCTCCAAAGAATTTGGAAACCCTGGAAGCTTTAATAGTTTCGGTTTGCGTGCAAAAAAAGCCCTTGACAAAGCCAGAAATGAAGTTGCAAAAATTTTAAATGCCAAGCCGGAAGAAATAATTTTTACTGGCAGCGGAACAGAAAGTATTAATCTTGCATTGCAGGGAATTGCCAGGGCTAATAAAGGGAAACATATAATTACCTCTCAAATTGAACATCCCTCAGTTTTAGAAACTTGTAAATTTCTTGAAACACAAGGATATGAAATAACTTACATCAAAGTAGATAAATATGGGATTCTATCCTTGGAAGAATTAAAAAAATCAATAAGGGAAGATACAATCTTAATTTCTATAATGTATGCCAACAATGAAATTGGATCCATCCAGCCAATAAAAGAGGCTGCAGAAATTGCAGCACGAAATAAAATTTATTTTCACACTGATGCCTGCCAAGCAAGCGGAGCCCTTGATTTGGATATATCTGTTCTTGGCGTAGATCTTATGACTTTAAATGGAAGTAAAATTTATGGGCCAAAAGGTGTCGGAATCTTATTCATTAAAAAAGGAACAAGGATAAAGCCATTAATTTTTGGAGGTGGACAGGAATTTGGATTAAGAAGCGGCACAGAAAATGTTCCAAATATTATTGGCTTTGCAAAAGCTTTGCAGATTGCCCAACAAAACCAAGCTAAAGAAAATAAAAGATTAATTTTTTTGCGTGACAAATTAATTACAGGATTGCTTTCGATAGATGAGACAATATTAAACGGGCATCCAACAAAAAGGCTGCCAAATAATGCCAACGTTGCATTCCTTAATGCAGAAGGCGAATCCATTCTTGCACACTTGAATGAAAAAGGCATTTGTGCAGCATCAGGCTCAGCCTGTTCCTCAAAAGATTTAAAAGCATCCCATGTAATAACTGCTACAGGCTATCCTCCGGAAGTTGCCCATGGCAGCATAAGATTCACTTTAGGCAGAATGACAAAAAGCAAGGATCTAAAGAAACTGCTAAGTGTTTTGCCTCAAATTATAAAAAACCTTAGACAAATATCACCCCTAAACCTAAAAAAAGAACAGATTTTAAAATGAAGCTGGAAATTGAAAAACAAAAAAAGAAAGAATGGTTCTATTCCGAAAAAGTAAAGGAACATTTTTTTAATCCCCACAACATAATAAGGTGCAAAGAGGATATTGCAAAAATGCAGCCTAATGGGCATGGCAAAGTAGGAAGCCCTGCATGCGGCGATGTCATGGAGATGTGGATAAAAGTTAAGAATGGAAAAATAAAAGAATGCAAATGGCAGACTTTTGGCTGTGCATCAGCTATTGCTTCCACTTCAATTTTATCTGATATGGTTATTGGTATGACCTTAGAAGAAGCATATAAAATCAGGCCTGCTGAAATCGTTAAAGAGCTTGGTGGATTGCCAAAACGGAAAATACACTGCTCAGTTTTAGGTGACCAGGCTTTGCGTGCAGCAATTAATGATTATAATCAAAATTCATAATATATAAATACTAATATTTTTTTAAAGAGGATAATGGGAAACAATTATATAACTTGGATGATTGGCGGCCCTGCAGGCAGTGGTATCATTAATGCAGGCATGTCCTTTGTAAAATGCCTTTCGCGGGGAGGCCTTAATATCTTCAGCACGAATGAATACCCCTCATTAATAAGGGGAGGCCATAACTCTTTATTTGTAAGGGCTTCTGATAAGCCTATAAATTCCCATGTTAAAGAGATTATTATTTTAGTGGCCCTAAATCAAGAAGCAGTAGAATTGCACAAAGAAGAGATGGCTAAGGACGGTGCAATCATATATGATGGAAACACTTTCAAATTAAATCAGAATGATTTTAATTGCAAATTAATAAATGTTCCTTTATTGAAAATTGCTAAAGAAAACGGCAAGGATATAATGAGAAACACAGTTGCCTTGGGTGCTTCTGTCGCTTTGATGGATTATGAATTGGATATGCTAAATAATTCTTTGGCTTCAATTTTTGCCAAGAAGGATTCAGCAATAATAGAAATGAATAAACAAGCAGCAAAGGTGGGCTATGAATTTGTAAAAAAGAATTTTGGAAGCATACGAAAGATTACAAAAGTAAAAGGCGCCCCAAAAAGAATCGTATTGAATTGCAATGATGCTATTTCCTTGGGAGCACTAAAAGCTGGCTTGAAAATTTTTGCAGCCTATCCAATGACTCCTGCTTCTTCTATTCTGCATACGCTTGCAAAATATGAAAGAGATATGCAGATCATAGTCAAGCACACAGAAGATGAACTGGCTTCAATGAATATGATTATTGGTGCAGGATTTGCTGGGGTTAGGGCAATGACTTCAACTTCCGGCGGAGGTTTTGCATTAATGAATGAGGCATTTGGATTAGCGGGGATGGCTGAAGTGCCATGCGTAATTGTCGAGGCGCAAAGAGGAGGCCCATCAACCGGGCTGCCTACTAGGCAGGAGCAGGCAGATTTAAAATTTGTAATAAATTCATCCCAAGGGGAATTCCCTAGGCTGGTAATGGCCCCGGGAGACATAAAAGAAGCATTTTATGAAACTATAAATGTATTCAACCTTGCTGAAAAGTATCAGGTGCCCGCAGTGATTTTGACTGATAAATACAATTATGCATCAAGCAAATCCATAGATGTTTATGATATGGGGGATATCAAAATCGAGCGTGGAAAATTATTAACAGAAAAAGATGCAAAAAATATTAAAGATTATAAAAGATACAAATTCGCAGCAGAAGGTGTTTCGCCAAGGGCAATTCCAGGATTGCCAAATACAATTTTTCGTTCTACAGGTAATGAGCATGATGAATATGGTGATATCTCTGAAGATGCTGTAAACAGGAAGAACATGGTTGATAAGCGGATGAAAAAAATGAATGGTCTGCTAAAAGATATCAAAGAGCCGATAAAGATTCATGGGCCAAAAAATGCAGAGCTTACCGTCATTGGCTGGGGCTCCACTAAAGGCCCAATTATTGATGCAATTGCTTTGATTGATAAAAAAGTTAATTTTTTGCAGGTACTTTATCCTTGGCCTTTCCCAACAGAAAAAATAAAATCAATCCTAAAAAATTCTAAGGCTCTTCTTTTAATAGAAGGGAATGCTACAGGGCAATTAGGGTCATTAATAATGGAGCATACAGGAATTGAAATAAAAAATAAATTTTTAAAATATGATGGAAGGCAATTTCTTCCTTCTGAAATATCAAAAAAAATATCAGAGGTATTAAAATAATGGTAGCAATTTCTGAATTAAATACAAGAAAAAAACCTAACTGGTGCCCCGGCTGCGGGGATTATAGTATTTTGACAGCATTAAAGACAGCCATTGCAGAATTGGGAATAAATCCAAAAGATATCTGCTTAACATCAGGCATAGGCTGCGGGTCAAAACTGCCCCATTGGATTAACACATATGGGATTCATACTATTCATGGAAGAAGCCTGCCGGTTGCAACAGGCATCCATCTCGCAAACAGCAAGCTTAAAGTCATTTCAGTAGGCGGCGATGGGGATGGCTATGGCATAGGCCTGTCTCATTTCATTCATACCTGCAGAAGAAATATAGATACCGTCTACCTTGTACAAAACAATCAGATTTACGGCTTGACTAAAGGCCAAGTCTCTCCAACATCAGACAAAGAATCAAAAACTGTCTCTACCCCTTTTGGTGTGATTGAATGGCCTATCTGCCCTTTATCTTTAGCATTAGTTTCAGGAGCAACATTTGTAGCAAGAGGCTTTGCAGGAGACATTAAGCATTTAACCTGGCTGATTAAAGAGGCATTGAACCATTCGGGTTTTGGCTTTATTGACATTTTGCAGCCTTGCGTTTCATTTAATAAACATAATACTTATCAATGGTTTCAGGAAAGGGTTTACAAACTTGAAGATAAGAAGCATGATACATCTAACCTTAATAAAGCCCTTGAAAAAGCTTGGGAATGGCAGAATGAAAATGATAAAATTCCCATAGGTCTATTTTACAGGGATGAAAAAAAAGAACATTATCTTGACAGGTATGAATATATTAAAGATTCTTCTTTAGCTGAAAAAGATATTTCTAATATAGATATTGGCAAAATAATGGAAGATTTTCAATAATCTTTCGAAACTTTTATTAATTCAGCCAAAATCTCTGTGCTTAAGAAATGAGAATTAGAAAGCTTTTGGCAATTATGGGATTAAGTATGCTTGCATCATGCACCATCCCCACTAGATTAAACCAACCCAAAGTTTACAATCCTGAAAAACATTCGCCTATCACTGCTTATTATTTTCAAAATTGGTTCAGGGTAGTAAAAAAATCTCAACAAGGCAGAATCAGCTATGAACAAAATATTAATGGAACATCATGTCTTTTCATAAATTTAAAAAACCATAATAGGCAAAGGCTGTGTAGCAATAATCCAAAAGGGGACCTAAACATTATTGATGATTACAAGATATTAAAGTTTTGCAGATATGAAAATGACGGGCAAGAAATAATTCTATACGAAACTTGCGGTCAGCAATTAAAAAAAGAAAAACAGAAATTATTTGAAAAAAGGAAAAAAGAATTAAAAATAAAAATATATTATGAAAAGTGGCTGAAAGAAAGAAAAAAATTTTAGCCAAAATAATTTTTATTATTATTGTTTCTTATCGCTGCACCTCTTGCTGTCCGAATATAATTCTCTTCAATCTCTTTATATTTTAATATGTCTTCATTTAATATCGAAGACTTTACTTTCTGCAATGCTTTTTCAAAATATTTCTTGGGAACAGTTTTAGCATTCAAATCATCTCTCAAGGCAAGTATCCCTGCTTCTCTGCAGATTGCTTCTATATCAGCCCCAACATAATTTTGAGTTTCTGCAGCTAACTTTTTCAAGTCTATTCCTTTACCCAAAGGCATTTTTTTGGTATGTATTTTGAATATCTCAAACCTTGCTTCTTCATCAGGTACAGGGGTCATGATAATCCTATCAAACCTGCCTGGCCTAAGCAATCCAGAATCAATTATATCCGGCCTGTTGGTTGCACCAATTACTATAACATTTGTCAAATCTTCCAAGCCATCCATTTCTGTCAGCAGTTGGTTGACCACCCTTTCTGTAACTTGGGTCCCCATATGGCTTGATCCCCTTTTTGGGGCAATTGCATCAATTTCATCAAAGAAAATTATTGTGGGCGCACTTTGCTTGGCTTTCTTGAATATTTCCCTAATGCCTTTCTCTGAATCTCCAACCCATTTGCTGATTAATTCAGGGCCTTTCACCAAAATAAAATTTGCTTCAGATTCATTTGCAACTGCTTTTGCCAATAATGTTTTTCCACAGCCTGGCGGACCATACATAAGTACGCCTGTTGGAGCCTTTATTCCTAACTGCTTGAAAGATTTGGGATATTTCAATGGCCACTCCACCGCTTCTTTCAATTCCTGCTTTAAGTCTTTCAAGCCGCCAATATCATCCCACTTAATATTTGGGACTTCTACAAGAACTTCCCTTAAAGCAGAAGGCGATACTACCTTCAAGGCTTCATAAAAATCATCCATTTTTATCTGCAGTCTTCCAAGCACTTCTTCAGGGAGGGCGGCATTTTCCTTCAGATTAATATCCGGAAAAATTCTTCTTATTACATTTATGGCTGCTTCCTTGCACATTGCCTCCATGTCTGCCCCAACAAAACCATGAGTCAAGCTTGCAAGTTTCTTAAGGTTTACATCTTTTTCTAAAGGCATATTCCTTGTATGAATTTTTAATACATCCAATCTTCCCTTTTTGTCAGGGATGCCAATATCAATTTCCCTATCAAATCTTCCAGGCCTTCTCAAAGCAGGATCCAATGCATTGGGCCTGTTGGTTGCAGCCATTACTATTACCTTTCCTCTTGACTTTAAGCCATCCATAGTAGTAAGCAGCTGTGAAACCATCCTTTTCTCAACATCCCCATATGACTCTTCCCTTTTAGAGGCTATAGCATCTATCTCATCAATAAAAATTATTGCAGGAGAATTTTTTTCAGCCTTTTCAAAGATGTCCCTAATTTTTTTCTCTGCTTCGCCTACAAATTTAGAAGTAATTTCTGGGCCATTTATTGAATAAAAATTTGCATCAGTCTCATTTGCTACTGCCTTGGCCAATAAAGTCTTGCCGCATCCAGGAGGTCCATGCAATAATACTCCTTTAGGGGATTTAATCCCCAATCTTTCAAATAGCTCTGGATGTTTAAGTGGGAGCTCAATCATTTCCCTTACCTTTTTCACTTCTTCATCCAATCCCCCAATATCCTCATAAGTGAAATCCGGGATTTTATGCTCTTCAATTACATCTATCGCTTTAGGGCTTACTTTAATCTCAGTATTCTCTGTAATTACCACAGGCTGCTTTGGATTAGTTTCAGCTATTATAAATTTAAAATTGCCAAATGCAAAATGCCCCATGACATTATCATCCAAAAGATTAAAAATATCATCAAAAAATGGAGATTCAGTCATTGCCCTTCTTCTCCTTTGTGCTCCGCCCAAAGCAACTAAATCCCCCTTGACTACAGACCTTCCCAAAAGCCCCCTTCTGAAAACTGAGCCTTGGGCTTTAATCATCAATCCCTTCTGTGCAGGAGCTATAGTCAGGCTTTTTGCTTCTTTAACATTTGCCTGCCTTACAAGAACATTTTCTCCAATCCCTGTTTTGGCATTTCTTCTTAGAATCCCGTCCATCCTGATTACTGTTTGGCCAACATCTGTAGGATATGCCCTGTCAACAATCCCTACTGTTTTTCTTCCGCCTTCAATTTCTACTATATCCCCAGGTCTTACACCTATTTCATGCATCGTCTCAGAATCAATCCTGATAATGCCCTTATAGGCTTCTTCCTGGAGTGCTTCCATAACTTTTAATTTAACATCATCTGCCATTTTTTATTCCCCCTATTTGTTTTTTAATAAATTTTCCTTATTTTCTTTATGGATAATGTAATCTTGCCAGGCTCGTCCAATGAAATCCTAACTATTTTTGTCTGCTTCACTTCTTCAAATTCTATTATCTCTTTAGGTATGGAAACTGCCCATGAATTGCCAACCTGCCTTAATTTGACATTAAACCGCCTATCCCTTAATTCTTTGTATTCCCTATATTCCTCCATATCCCCTGGATGATACCATTTTGCCTTGCATTCAGGGCATGACCAGATTCTTATCTTGAAGCCGTCCTTGAGCACATAGCTTCTAATAGTTTTTTTATTGCATCTGTCACAGACAATTGTTGCATCGTAAACATCCTTCATCATGTATATACCTCTTGTGTATACGGACAAGGAATACTATGTTGTATATAAATGTTTTGGAAAAATATAATAAATATCAAATAATTTCAATTGAAACCAAAATTATTCCAGCTTTTTCTTCAATATTAGAAATCCTTATTTTTTTCTTCTTTTCAATGAATTTTATTGATTTTTTAATCTTTTCAATATTCTTCTTGCCAATCCCATGAATGTTCAAAATATTTATGCCATATTTCTTATTTCTAATAATTTTATTAATTAATTCTCCATTTAATTTTTCTTGCAGCATATATTTATTAACAAAAAATGCCAATGGAAATTCTTGAATTAGTTTATCAAAATCCTTTTTTATAGTTTCTAAATCAGAACTAGATTCAAAAAGAGGAACAATTATCTTTTCAAAATAACCAGCAGAATACAACTTAGAAATCATATTGCCTCTTTCACCATGCTTAAATCTTAATTCATTTTTATATTTGGATATATCTTCCCCTTTTTCAAACTTTATTTGGATATAAACAGCAACCTTTAATGCATTTAAATCCTGAGAATTTATTTTATTTTTAAGATAAGCAATTATTTTTTCACCCTTGATATTCTGTTTTTTTTCTTTTTTTATATCTTCAATTAGATTAGTGGTTTTTGTATCAAAAAATAATTTATTTTCTTTTAATCTTGCTTTACAAAATTTTTTAATTAAACTAAGTTGTTGGGGGTTTGTATGCCTGGAATCAATTAATAAAGTATTGTAATTATTTACTTCCAATAATTTGTTTCCAGAAAGAAAAGAGAATTTTAATTTTATATCCCTTGTCTTAAATGAAGGTTTAAAATTAGGCAGTAAACCATTTATAAAATCCATAACAACTGAATACCAACTCAATTTAATCCCTCTCTTCAACCAACTCAATAACAGAATTAATATCCGACTTAATAAATCTTTCAGAACCTTTTTTTAATCCAGCAAAATTAGCAAGTTCTATCTCAGAACCATCTTTTGTTAAAACTCTTTCTTGAGTCGCCAAATCTATAATAAATCCTTCCTTATCAATACTCTTATCAAATATTTTAAGAAATTCTTTTTTCACATTACTGTCAAACTCTATAATATCTTCATTTTTCATTTTAGATTCAATCTAGCGACTGTAAACTTTATAAGCTTTTCTGTGGATTATAAGCAATATTTCTTGAATTAATATAAAATCAATATATCTTATAAATCTTTCCAAAGCCCTAGAGTTTCTGAGTTTTACTTATAAATGAAATATTGAATTTTGATAAATTCAAAAAAAATTGTAAAAATTGTTGTATTTCTCCTGAATTCAGCTTGAAATATGAAAATTATGATGAAATAACTAATAAAAAGGAAAAATTTAAGGAATTTTTGCAACTATTTCCTCATTAAAATTGGTTTTCTTAATTTATTTATAAATGATTTTCAGAAACTCTAGCAAAGCCTTTATCAAGAAATGTTTATAATCTTTGTGCAAAAATCTATCTATTGTGCAAAGCCGGAAAAATAATCAGAAGTAAAAAAAATCCAATCCTATTTTCATACAAAAAAGTTTTTTTGCAAAGTTTTTTCTTCAAATATTGGATACAGCAACATTAACAATTGAATATTCATTTTTAAAAATATTAATCTTTAAATGACATACTTCACACACTAAAGTGTGTAGTTTTTCGGACTTAGCTTGGACAAATATTATTTATCCTCACTACCGATGGCATAGCCACTATGCAACTACTCCTTGACAAAAAGCCTTGGAGATACTTTTTCAAGATATTTGTAGCACCATTCACGTCTGCATTCATTATATTATTACACTTCTTGCAGGCATAAAGGCCTCTATGCTTTCTGTTGCTTTTATTTCTATCATTGCAGATGCTACAAGTTTGACTTGTATATGCTTCGCTTACTCTTGCAAACCTTATTCCTGCTTGAACTGCTT
>JAYEMU010000097.1:0-10074 GCA_034718475.1 Nanobdellota archaeon | reverse complement strand
ATTTGAGGATTAATTCTTTGTCTTTTTTCATTTCATTGTCAGTTGAGATTATTATCTGGTTTTGGTCTATGTTTACTTCGAGTTCTTTGCCTTTTTTAAGGTTGTATTTCTTTACGAATTGGGCTGGTAAGCTTATGACATGCGTTTTCCCGCCCATTAAGATAAGTTTTCTTTTCATTTTATTGAATAAAAATAACTATTGATTAATAAAATCTATTATCTTAAATTTTCCAAAAATGAAAAGATTTATATATAACTTATATAGTTTTGTAAAAAATATGGAAACAAATTATATATTAGATAAAATTGATAAAAAGATTTTAGTAATCTTAATGGAAAATTCGCGTTATTCCTATTCTACTATTGCAAAAAAGGTAGGTACAAAAAGGGAAGTTATTACATATAGAATAAATAGGCTATTAAAAAAAGGGATAATTGAAAAATTTACTACCACAATAAGTTGGAGAACTGTTGGCTTTAATTTTGCACCGCATATATATTTAAAATTAAATATGGTGCATAAAAAAAGGTTTAATGAAATAATTGATAAAACAGTGGCCAATCCTTATCTGATTCGAGTTGCTAAATGTGAGGGACAATTTGATATATACATAAGGGCATTATGCAAAGATTTTTCACATCAAAATCTAATATTAAATGAAATTAAAGAGATTTGTGGTTTGAATCTAAAAGAATATGAAATTATAGAATCAGTAACAGATAATTATGCCAATGATACCTTTTTTTTAGATGAAGATAAAAATTATTTCCAAAATATATCTGATAATGGCAGTTCTTTTCAAAATATAATAAATAAAACTTATAAAAAAGGGGTTGCACCGCCATTTAAAAAAAGAGTTTTAGAGGATTTTGAATTAAAACTATTAGATATTCTAGAAAATAATTCAAGAATAAAGATTATAGATATTGCTAAGGATTTAAATGTGAGTTTTATGAAGATCAAAAATAGAATAAAAAAATTAATAGGGGAAGGCATTATTTATAAATTTAATTTAATACTGAACCCTAATAAATTTGGTTATTCAGAATATCACCTTTTATTATGTTTATTTGGAGGAGAAGAAAATAAAAAAGGATTAATACAGATGTTAAAAGGAAATAAGCATTGCAGATACCTCGCTTTATGTAATGGGAAAATTGATTTTTTATTTAGATTTGAGGTAAAAGATAATAAAGAATTGAAAAAAGTGATGGATGATATATTTTTAAAATACTCGGAGATTATTGCTAAATATGAATATATTTGGATCAATAATTATTATAAGCATCTAAGTTTCCCAAAACCATTGTTAAAATTATGTAAAATCGTTGAAAAAAATCCTTTTATTTCATTGGTGCATCCTTAAGATAAGGAATTGCATTTTTAATGAATTCATCCATAGATGAAGAATTTTTATATAAATTATTTAAATATTTATACCGCTTTTTATGATTGGGGTAAGGTTTTTGCTTACAATTAGAAATTTTATTATATGGGGATTTATCAAGTAAAATAACATTTAATATCTCAGAATCATCGGCTTGGTGCAAGGAAATCAGATAAGGCTAGAAAAGCAACATGGTTCTGAAATCCATAAACTTAAGGAAATTACCTTTAGGTTTGATGAGAATTGGCATACTTTTGAAATAAGAGGTTATGATAACATTCTTAATATTTACATGGATGATAATCTTTTAATAAAATACAAGGATACAGAAAATCCTGTTCTTTCTGGTAGAGTTGCTTTTGAAATCATAAAAGAATCAAAGTGTTGTGTGGATTGTGAGAAGGAATATGAATCTCATTTTAATTGTTATTTTGAGTATATCAAAAAGATAAAAATAACCTCTAAAAAATTTTACAATAAATTCTAACAAACATTGGAAGAAAGCAATAACTCCAACATGAAGTGTTAGGGTATGATTAGCTCACAAAAAGAAAATTCAGAGGTTAAACCTATGATCCCTTCCCATCAATCATTCCTCTATATGGATCTTTCCCCTTTCTTTTGTAGCATCAACAAAAATTTCATTCCCGCTGCTAATCACAGATGTCGCATTGCCTGTCCCAACAATACAAATAACATTTTTTTCCCTGGCAACACTTGCCAAGTGGCAGGTCTTGCCGCCGTGATCCGCGACACAAGCCATTACCTTATCCAAATAAGAAGCAATGCCTGGCGTTGCATAAGGCACTACAAGCACGCAGTGCTCAGGAATGTTATTTAAATCTTCTTTGCTAAAAGCCACATAAGCAGAACCTCTCACGCAGCCATAGCAAGCAGTGGTCCCTTCAACACCTTTTCCCTGTGCCTTAACTTTTCTCCAATCAGCAGCTTCCCAATTCTCAAGCCCTTTTTCCAAGGCATTTGCAACATGGACATCCCTCATTTGTGCCAAGGCAATAAGCTGCACCAAAGCCTGGCCATAAGCTAGCGCTTCATCCTCTTTTGTACCATGCGGCCTTGCTGAAGGATTCAGCACTTGGTCATGTGTTATATACCTTGCTATATCCCCTATCTCAGACGAAACTATTGCATACCTAAACTCAACATCTTTTCGGTCTTCATTTTCCATAAGTCTTGTTATTATTTTACCAATGCCTTCAAGTTTTTTCATTTTTTCACCTCTTCAAAAAATATATTTTATTTATTAGTGTTGTAGTTTATTTTAGTATTTGGGGCACAAAATATACAATGCCTTGCCATAATTTATTTAAACTAGGCATATATTGAATTTTTAGATGGTGCTAAATCAAACAACAATAAAGAAAATAAACGAATTTGTCTGTTCAGAACCAAGAACTGTTCAGGAAGTTGCTTTCTATTTGAAAAAAAATTGGAGGACTGCTGATTCATATCTAAGAAAGATTTCAGAAGAGGTTGGCACAATATCATTTAAAGTTCTTAGGGGCGGTACAAGGGGCGCAGTAAAAATAGTTTATTGGAACAATGTTGAAAAGCCATATGCCTCTCAAGCCCAAGAAAGATTATTAAGGCAATTGGAAATCGGCAAAAAGATGACTGATTTTTCTCCATTTGACATCTACCAATATCTTGATGATGATAAAAGATCGTCTTTTTTTGAGGAGCAGGGAGAAGAAATATTCAATATAAAGCAGGATTTAGTTGGCTCGCTAAGACAAGCCCAGCAGCAAGTTTTAATTTTTTCAGGAGGCATAAACTGGTCCAATATCAAACAGGGCGATGTTAAACTGCTGGATGTTTTTGAAGAATTAGCAAAAAGGGATGTTTCAATTAAGTTCCTGGCAAACATAGATATAACCTCAATCGAAAATGCAAAAAAGATGATTGCAATAAACAATAGGATTGGAAAGGATAGGATTGCCATCAGGCACTGTGAACAGCCATTGAGATCTTTCATAGTTGACAATAGCTTTGCAAAAATGAAAGAAATAAAAGATCCAAAAGATATAGCCAAGCCCAAAAAAATGTATATCTTCTATGAGCTTTATGATGCCGATTGGGTAAAGTGGATAGGAAAAATCTTTTTTCATTTTTTTTCTACAGCGATTCCATTTGAAAAAAGAGTCCAAGACTTAAAGACAGTAAAGAAATTGTAAGGTTTTTGATTAAATAGAAAATCCCTGCGGCCGGACTCGAACCAGCAACATCACGGTAACGGCTGGTTGCTTTTCATTCCTTGCAATCTTTGCGTAGTCAAGCAACATCTACAGCCGTGCACTCTACCAATTGAGTTACGCAGGGATAACAATATGTAGAGCCACAATTATTTATAAGAGTTTTGGTCAAAAAAAAGAAAATGTCGCCAATGCCCCTCAACAAGGGGCATTAGCAAAACTAAAGTGAGGGCATTTTGGGGGTGTTGCCCTAAACTATTACCTAATTAGGTCAATGCCTAATTCTTCGCTCATTGTCTGAGCTTGCGCCTTAGCCTTTGATACATTTACTTTGCCCAATATATAAGGGGAATTGACACCAGTAACAATTGTCATGATCCGAAGTTTTCCTGTCATGTCATTCATTATCCTGGCACCCCAGATAACATCTGCATCAGCATCAAGAGCTTCAGTAATCAGCTCTCCTGCTTTGCTTACTTCATCCAAGGTTAAATCAGAACCACCTGTTACATGTATCAAAGCACCAGAAGCACCATCATAACTTACGTCCAAAAGCGGATTTGATAAAGCCCTCTTAACCGCTTCATCTACCCTATTTTCAGAATCAGATTCACCAACCCCAATAACAGAGACATCGCCATTAGCCATTATGGTCTTAACATCTGCATAGTCTAAATTGACTAAGGATGGTACAGCGATAATTTCAACAATCCCTTTAATCATAGTAGAAATCAATTCATTTGCAACAGCAAATGCCTGTTGTATTGGAAGATTTCCAGCAATATTAACAAGCCTGTTATTATCAATAACAATAACTGTATCACTAACATCCCTTAACTGCTGCAAGCCAAATTCAGCCTTGTCTATCCTAGCCCTTTCAATATCAAAAGGCATGGTTACCGAACCAATTACAATTGCCCCCATTTCTTTTGCAATTTGTGCAACAACAGGAGCAGCACCAGTTCCAGTTCCTCCACCCAGGCCAGCAGTAATAAATACCATGTCTGAGTTTCTCAATGCTTCCTTAATCTCGCTTATTTGTTCTTTTGCAGCTTCCCTTCCTCTTTCAGGGAATCCACCACATCCAAGCCCTCTAGTTAAATCCCTTCCAATAAGAATTTTTTTATCGGCTTCAATAAGATCAAGATGTTGCTTATCTGTATTTATAGCAATTATTTCAGCACCCTGAACACCTTTTTTATATAACCAATTAACGGCGTTTCCACCGCCTCCCCCAGCACCGACAACCTTAATATTAGCTTGTCCGATGTGGACTTCGTCTGTTTTGAAATCTTCTGCAGATTTCAATGCACTTTCAACAATAAAATCCATTTTAAGTTTTCCCTCCTTTAGTTTTTTTATGGTTGAAATAGACTTTTCATTACCATAATCTTTATTAATCAGTCTATCTTATACTTTCTTAGAATTAACCCAAATTCGATTTAAATGTTTAACGCCCAAAAGTTTTAATCGCCACCCAAAGCGATTAACTACTTATATTTTTTTAAATGTCTTCTTAATATTTAAATATTTTTATATCCAAACATATATATTAAAAAATACTATTCCAAAGCAAAAATTTTTAAACATTCTAATTCTCTTTAAAACTTATGGCAAATCCAAATGATAAAGTAAAGATTGTAACAAAAAGAAAAACATTTATTGGATTATTTTTAGAATCTCCAAATAAAAAAACTATTGTTTTAAAATTAGAAAGCGGATATAATCTAGGGATTAATAAAAAAGAAATTGTTTCCATTTCTGTCCAGAAAAAAAGCCAGAAAAAACAATCCAAATTAAAAAAAATAAATTATAAAAAAAATTTAAAGGCCATTTCTATATTGCATACAGGAGGCACTATCGCATCCCAAGTTGATTATGAAACAGGAGCAGTAACTGCCAAGTTTACACCCGAAGATCTTATTTCAATGTTTCCCGAACTTAAAGAAATAGGAAACATAAAATCAAGGCTTATGAGGAATATGGCTTCTGATGATATGAGGTTTGCCCACTATAACCTAATGGCTGAAGAAATTAAAAAAGAAATAAAATCCGGGGCGAATGGGATAATAATCACACATGGAACAGATACAATGCATTATACTTCAGCAGCCTTATCTTTTATTCTTCATAACCTGCCAGTACCAGTAATTGTTGTTGGCTCACAGAGAAGTTCTGATCGTGGCAGTTCTGATGCAGGAATTAATTTGGTTTCTGCAGCGAAAATTATTGCTGAAACTGATTTTTGCGATGTTGCTTTATGCATGCATAAAACTTTAAATGATAATAATTGCCTGCTACTTCCTTCATGCAAAACCAGAAAGATGCATACTTCAAGGCGGGATGCATTTCAACCGGTTAATTCCACACCTTGGGCTGAGATTGGCAAAAAAGTAAAATTTCTTAGAAACGATTATCGCCAATTGGAAAAAGATAGCAAGCTAGAAATAAAGCCGATTAAAGAAAATTTGAAGATAGGGATTGTTAAGGCTCATCCCAATATGTTTGCTAAAGAGCTTGAATGTTATGAAAACTTTGATGGCCTGGTTTTAGAGGGAACTGGCCTGGGGCATTTTCCAATCAATGTTGTTGATGAATTTACTAAAGAGCATAAAAAGATTTATATGAAAATTAAAAAGCTGACAAAAAAAATGCCTATTGTTATGTCGCCTCAAACTATTTTCGGCAGGATTAACATGAATGTCTATGCAGCTGGAAGAAAAATAAAGGAATTGGGAATCCTGGGGGATTATTCAGACATGACTCCTGAAACAACATTAATAAAATTAGCCTGGTTGTTGTCTAATGATCCCAAACATCTAGAAGAGAGATTAAAAGAGAATATTGCAGGTGAAATGAGCAAGAGAATTGGCTTAAATTTTCTTTAAAAGATTCCCTAATTTTATAGTTATGAATACAGCAATAATTGTAATAACCACAGCATATACCAGCATCCCCCATAATGTATTTGGCGAACTTAAAATTTTATTAAAAAAAGCCTTGATTGTTTCATTCCATGCTAATGCTGCAATTAATCCCATGGCAGAAATTATTAATGTTGCCAATTTTTCAATAACTTCTTTTTTCATCGTAAGTATTTAAGGTTTTATTGTTTTTATATTTGTCGGAAAATCCACACGACACGACAAATGGCCGCAGCATTTAAATATTAACTCTTTAATCTTTTATATTTATGCCAAGAACACAAAGCCCAAGTTCTATTGATACTTTTAAACAATGCCCTAGAAGATATTATTATGCCTATATTGCCAAGCTATCACAAACACAAAATATTCATTGCTTAAGGGGGAATATTGTCCATAATGCATTAGAACATTTTTTTGACATTGATACAGCAAACATAAATGCAAATAACTTTATATCGTGCCTTTCTTCCCATCTTAAAAATTTATTTGAGGATGCATGGAACAAATCTTCAAACAAATTACAAAAATTGGATTTGGGTGAAGAGAAATTACAATTTTATTATGAGGATTCCCTGACAATGCTTGCAAATTGGCTAAACACAAATATTAATCTTATTCAGAAAAAGATTCCTCAATCATCATTCAATGAGGCTTTTGAAACATTGAAGCCGGCATTCAGGGAACAGCATTTTTCTTCTTCAAAATATAAGGTCAGAGGGTTTATTGATGCCATTCATATTGATGGCAATAATGTTAAGGTCCTTGATTATAAAACCAGCAAAAGCCCTGACTTCAAACCATCTTATAAATTACAATTAGGGATTTATGCTTTGCTATATGAAGAAAAATTTGGAAAGCTTCCAGATGAGGTTGGATTATGGGTGCTTAAGCATCGGGAAATGAAAATCCCTGTTACAGAAGATTTGGTTAAGCATGCCAAATTTGAGATTGAGCAGATACATTTGAATACTGAAACAGATGATATCAAGGATTATCCAAGGAATCCGGGACCATTATGCAAATATTCTACAGGGCAATGTAATTTTTATGATGTCTGTTTTGGTCTTAAAACTCTGGAAGAAGCTAAAAAAAAGAAAGATTAAATGTTTCATTTTGAAAATTATTAAAAAAAATAATCCAAAATATTTAAAAACAATCCTTGTTTCTGTTTCTTTATGCCTTTAGACTATAAAAAATTAGGATTCAAATGCGGAATTGAAATCCATCAGCAGTTGGAAACCCATAAGCTTTTTTGCAATTGCCCAAGTTTAGTAAACGACGGACATAAGGCAGATGTATTTTTTGAAAGGAAGTTCAGGGCAGTTGCAGGAGAAACTGGCAAGGTTGATGCAGCTGCACAATTCGAGAAATCAAAAGATAAAATATACAAATACGAAGCCTGCTCATCTTCATCCTGTTTAGTTGAAATGGACGAAGAGCCACCGCATGAAGTAAATATGGATGCTTTGAAAACTGTTTTAGAAGCAGCAAAAATGCTTAATTGCAAAATTGTTGATAATATCCAGTTTATGAGAAAGACCGTAATTGACGGTTCAAATGTTTCTGGATTTCAAAGGACTGCATTAGTTGGATTTGATGGGTCTGTTGAAACCTCAAAAGGGAAAGTTGCTATTGATACAATCTGCCTGGAAGAAGAAGCTGCAAAGAAGCTTGAAGAAACTAAGGGATATACAAAATTCAGGCTTGATAGGTTAGGCATAGCTTTAATTGAAGTTGCTACAGATGCATCCATTAAGGATTCAGAGCATGCAAAAGAAGTTGCATCAAAAATTGGCATGATATTGCGAAGCACTGGCAAAGTCAAAAGGGGCATAGGGACAATAAGGCAGGATGTAAATGTTTCAATCAAAGGAAAATCCAGAGTCGAGATAAAAGGATTCCAAGAGCTGAAATCTATTCCAAAAATTATAGAAAATGAAGTTAAAAGGCAGATGAATCTTAAAGAATCATATAAAGAAGTCAGGAAAGCTGAATCAGATGGAACAACTATTTTCTTAAGGCCAATGCCTGGTGCAGACAGGATGTATCCTGAAACAGATATACCACCAATAAAAATCACAAATAAGCTGCTTAATGAAATAAAAATCCCTGAACTGCTGGATGAAAAAGCCTTAAGGTATGCAAAAGAATTCCAGTTGGAATCTGATTTGGCAAAAGAATTAGTTAAGGCAGGAATAAACTTTGAAGATTACGCTAAAAATTTTAAAAATATAAATAATAATTTTATTGCAACTGTTTTGATATCTTTCCCAAAAGAAATTAAAACTAGATACGGGCTTGATTGTAAAAAGATTACAAATAATCACTATAAAATTATTTTAAAATATTTAAATGATAATATAATCCCCAAGGATACAGTAATGAATCTTCTAATTGATTCAGCAAAAGGAAAAAAACTGGATGTTTCGAAGTATAAGCAATTTTCTGATGATCAACTAAAAAAAGAAATAAAAAAGATTATTGACGCAAATCCCAATGCTCCTATCGGCGGATTGATGGGAGACATAATGAAAAAGTTTCAAGGCAAAGTTGACGGCAAAAAAGCTATGATGATTTTGAAATCAATGCGTTGACCTCTCTTGTGATTTTATGCCAAACCTTTTCTGGCGAGTTTAATAAATGAAAATAAACTATGTATAAAAAAAGTTTCATTGGCAGGGGCCTAGTAACTAGTTGAATCTTATTTTCTTTAACAGCTTTTATAATTGACTCTGCATTCTTTTCCGCATCCACTAAAGTATAAGTATAACCCAGCCATTTGAATGAATGCAAATCTGAATTGCCAATCAAGGGCTTTTGATTTTTTTCAGCAAATTTAATTGCTTTTTTATTTGGATTAAAAAAGGTTGTATAAAAAAAAGAATGTTCTACAGCATGAAATAAATCCTTATTCTTTTCTAAATCTTTTCCCAAGCAAATCACTGACTTATAATACGGGTGAGGTGCAGCGATTAATACGTTATCAGGAATCTTTTTCAAATCACTAAGCTTCTTAATTTCCCTCACATCACCCTTAAAATTTATTAATAATACATCGCCTTCCTTGAATTGTATTTCAGCCCCAGGAATTAACAATAATCCTCTTTTTTGTGCATATCCCTTAAAATCACTGTAAGTTTTCAGAGGGTTTTTTTTATATTCAGGATAATTAATAAAAGGCCAATAATGCTCAGTTATGCAAATAGCATCAAATCCCTTCTCCAATGCCCTGTCAATCAATTCTTTTGGAGAATATTCTGTTTCTTTCTTCTGAAGATAATTTGTATGCATGTGCAAATCAACTTTAAGCATAAAATCTAATTTTGAAAATATGCTTAAATAATTTGTGAAAGTGTTTGCAATTCCTAAAATGGCTGGCCAGAAACCAAAACTTTATAAATGGACGCTACTTGCCAAAAGTAACAATGAGTTTAGCAGAACTATATCCAATAAATGGACCAAACCCACAAAAAGAAAATCCTTTAAAGAAAAAACCGGCAGATGAAAAAAAGGGATTAGAATTATATATCCAAAAAAACCATCCAT
>JAYEMU010000096.1:0-10163 GCA_034718475.1 Nanobdellota archaeon | reverse complement strand
CTTTTGTTTTTTACCTACATTATTATAGCGAAATCCTTTTTTCGCAACATCTTTTGATTTGCATTTAGGACAAATTAATGACATATTTAATCACCTCAAGAATTCAAAAGACTTTATACTATATAAGAGTGACGCTAATTATACAATATCAAACAAATGACGCGTTTATAAACACTGAAGAGGGCATTAAGACAAAAACAAATAACTCTGGGAGATACAAGGAGGAATATCCAACGGAATGCCTATAGTTGTAAGGATAGCAGTTAAACCAACATCGTCTATTGCGAAAGAACAGGAAACTGTAAATACCTATGGAGAGAAAGTAAAGCTTTCAATAAAAGGAAGACACGATCCTTGCATATGTCCAAGAATAGTGCCCGTTGCAGAATCAATGGTGGCATTAGTTTTAGTAGATCATCTCATGATACAAGAAGGCACCAAAGGAGTTGAGCAATCAATAGAAGTTCTTAGAAATCAGATAGACTTAGTAGACACCGATATTATTGGATTATTAAGTGAAAGGAAGAAAATAGTGGAGAATATTGGGAGGATAAAAAAAGAAAAACGCTTAAATGTTAGGGATGTAAAGAGAGAGAAAGAAGTTCTAAAACAAAGGAAAAAAATTGCAAAAGATTTTGGTTTAGATGAGAAATTTGTTGCTTTCATATTTCAGAAACTGATGGATTACGCAAAACAAGCACAAAAATTAAAAAATAAGAAATAAAATTTTATTCTTCTTTTAACATGTCTTCTGCTATTGCAATATAGTTTTTATTCCATACATGAAGACGAGATTCTTCTGTTACCTCTGAAAAAGTTACATCTTCATCCGCAAGCATCAAAACCTTATCCCAATTCCCTTTTTCTCCTTTTTTCTCAGAAAAAATTTTGATAGGAACTTTAAATACAAATTCTTTAATATGTCCATTTGGCTTTGCAAAAGCTGCAGCAATTTCAAAATGTCCTGTTCGATCGTCGCAATCTTTTAACATTTCTAATAATTTTTCAACAGAAATAGTTTTTTCAAAGTAGTTAGTATAAGGTCCAGGAAAACCTCCGAGTGCATTAATGAACAGGCTATGATCTTCTCTAATGACAGGAACTTTAAACTCTTTTGTTGCTTGCAATGCTGTGAATTTAGCAATTTCAATACTATTATTTGCTTGTATCTCAGGATAATCCTTTTCTATAGCCTCAACCACTATACCAAACTTGGAAAAGGCTTTCTGTGCAGCCATTAATTTTCCTTTATTCCTTGTGATAACATATACTTTCTTTGGATTCATTTTAATCCTCCTTTCTTTTTTTATATGAACATGCCTTTTTATAATTTTCTTTAAAATAATGGTTAAAAAAAGTGTCCATAGTCATCAGATTCTTCTCTAAATTCCTTGGCTGGTTGTATATCACTAATAAATCAGATGACAATTCTTTGGCTATCTCAATCGTTTTTATTAAAGAGATCTCTTGATGTTTTGCTATAGAATCTAGTGTTGTGTTTTCTCTTTCTTTCTTTTTGGCTTCATTATCAGAAAGTCTTTGTTCGTAAATCTGAAAAGGTTCTGTAATTATGTGTATGTAAGCTACAGAATTTGCTTTCCGATCGTATTTGAAATCCCACAATACCATTAAGTTACAAACTAATTTTTCCCTATTCATCCTTTCTAACAATCACCAAATAAACATCCCTATCAAGATACTCTTTTGGGCAATCTACTTTAGCACTATTCCCAAATTTCGTAACCTTCCTTTTGAGAAAACCTTCTACTCCCGTGACTCTCAAACTTGTAACCTTTGTCAGCTTAACCCTTTTCATGGTATATCCAAAGGATATACAAACTATAAAAGCTTTTCGGTAATCATATAAACACAAAACCACAAAAACTCAAAACTAAACTCAAAAGTAGTAACTATCATTCGGAGATACTGAAAGAAATTTTTACTTAATCTCAATCTTAGATGTTATTGCCTGTCCGGGCAAACCTTTTTCAAAAATAATTCTTATTACACCACTATTGCCATGTATGGATTTAATTATTCCATTAATCTCTTTGCCTTTAGGGCTTTTCCAGACAGCCTTTTTGCCAATTAATTTTACTGCCTTCTCTTTATTATCCACATCATCCACTGACACCAAAACATGAGTTGTTTTTTGATGGTGCCTTCCTTGCCTAAAATTGTTAATTCTTCCTTTCATCTTATCTTAGCAAAATTTGAACATCTGTCCCTACAATCACTTTTAGAGATTCCAAAAGCCTTTCATTGACAAATGCCTTGACCGGAGATTTTTGTTCTGTCAGTGCTTTTTCAAAATCCACTTCTTTGCAGGGCTTTATATCAACAAGACCACCTTCTTCGGAAACTTTTGCCTTTAATAAATCTTCTCTTTTTTCTATGCTTTTAGTTATGAAAGCATCTTTTTCAAGGAATACTACTTCACCTAGCTTGTCTTTATTGTACTTGAACCTGACTCTTGCTTTTTCAAGTTCTATTGCCCTTTTTCTTTGTATTATTTCAACCAGAACCCTAATATAAGCCCTGGCTTCTTTTTTAATTTTATTAGCTTCCTGTTTAGTTAATTTATTTTCTTCAAATTCTTTTCTGGCTTTTTTAATCTTTTTTAGAACCTGCAGAAATTTAGTTGGAACATTTTCTTTAGCAATAATAACTTCTTTGAATTTTTCTTCCAATTGATTTTCTGAAACTTTCTTTTCTCCAAGATCAAAAAGTAAATCCCTAGTAACTTTAACACAGGTATCATAGACATCCACTATTCTTTCTTTTTGCGTCCTCTCTTCAATTTCATTAAATAATTTTTGAATCCTTTCAAAATACTCTTTAGCATCTTTTAAGAGCTTGTCTATTTGTGTTCCTGAAATCTCTTTAATCTTTCCGTGTTCAATCCCCTTGTAATGCTTTCTTATATCTATTAAAGTATCAACATATTTTTTTTCAAGCAATTTTTCTTTTTTGACAAAAATTGTTTCCAATAATTTAATTGTTTCTTTTGGTGTTGGCGGCGGAATGCCATAAAGCATTAAAGCAGCTTGTGCCGGATTCAATACAGCATAATAAAGATCTTCTCCAACCACAGAAAGCATTTTATGCTTTATTCTTGTAAGAAGCCTTTGCCCGAGCTCCATGTTCATGTCAATTGCTTCAGGAGAAGGTTTAATGCGCCCCATTTGCAGCAATAGCTTCCAAGGCATAAACACCCCTCTATCATATAAGGGAACTCCATCCCTAAGCAAAGTAAAAATAACTGGATTGGCCTCTTTTAAATTATCCCAGAAATCTGTTAGGATATATGTTTGGACATGGAACTGTTTTTTTACTCCAGTAATCTTTGAAGCTTCAAAGCCCATACCAAGAATGATTGCACGAAGCTTATCCTTAAGCTCTGCACGAGACATCTTTTTAACATCAGTATCGTCAATAATAACATATACATCAATGTCATTTGATTTCTCTCCCCTAAATAATGAGCCAGCGGCAACATAACTGGTTATATATTTTTCAAATTTCTTGATAACCATACTTTTATGCACTTCAGAAATCCTTATTGCGGCTAAAAGGTCAACAGGATCATAAATCGGAGCGCTCATTCCAATGATATTAAGAATTTCATATTTAGAATCATAGCATGCTTCCTTAAGCTCAGATACTAGCATGACTTCTGGATTTAAATTTTTATCAGTTTTAGTTGCTATCTCTTCAATGATATGGGTCAACCTTGCAATTAACTCGCCCTTTGACATTTTTTTGGAGTCAGAATCATCAACCATTATGAGTATGTTTATTTTATTTGGATCTGGCTTTTCTTTATCATCTTTTTTTGGCTTTTCAGGCGGCATCAAGGCAATTCCAACAATATATTTATCAAATTTTTTAAGAATTTGTTCTTTGAAGTTTTCAATCTTCTTTTTCATTTGCTTCATTTTTTCTTCCATATCCTTGTTTAATTTATTGAAATTCTTGGGCAAGCCAGGAGGCAATAAGTGATCAGGAATTTCTTTTAATTTTGGAATGCTTTTTTTCTTTGCCATTTTCAAATTTTGTTCTTCTCCTATTATTTATAAAGATTTTGGTAATTCAATAAAGCAAGAATTTTATAATCTTTATAAAGTAATCTATATTTTAGAGACTATATGTGGGACATTTAGGCAATACAAGGTCTTGTCTTCCAGTGAAAGCGGCAAAATTTTCAATTATCATAATTTAGAAATGATGGGCCCACCCGGATTCGAACCGGGGATCTACGCCTTGTAAGGGCGGTGTCATAGCCACTAGACCATGGGCCCAATTAAATATTTTTAAAATAATATCAATATCGTATATAAAGTTTTCCGAAATATTTAAATATGACTGCTATCTCCTCAATTATATTCTTTTTATAAAGGAGTTAGCAAAATGGCAGAAAAGCAAATAGATAAAATCAAAAGATTGATAGTTAAACCCGAAAGGATTAGGAATATAGGGGTCGCAGCACATATAGATCACGGCAAAACTACATTCTCTGACAACCTGCTTTCAGGTGCAGGGATGATTTCAGAAGAATTGGCTGGAAAACAATTGGCATTGGATTTCCATGAAGATGAACAAGAAAGGGGAATCACAATTGATTCAGCGAATGTTTCCATGGTCCATGGTGAAGAGGGGGATGATTATCTTATTAACTTAATTGACACCCCTGGGCATGTTGATTTTGGCGGAGATGTAACAAGGGCAATGAGGGCTGTAGATGGAGCGATTGTGCTTTGCTGTGCGGTTGAAGGGATTATGCCACAAACAGAGACTGTTCTTAGGCAGGCCCTAAAGGAAAGGGTAAAGCCAATACTTTTCATTAATAAAGTTGACAGGCTGATTAAAGAAGTTAAACTGACTCCTGAAGCTATGTTAAATAAATTTGTAAAAATAATTCATGATGTAAATGGGCTTATAGAACAAATGGCTCCAAAAGAATTCAAACAAAAATGGAAAGTTGCTGTACAAGATGGTTCAGTAGCATTTGGTTCTGCTTATCATAATTGGGCTTTAAGTTTTCCATATATGAAAGAGCAGGGAATAACATTCAAGCATATCATTGATGCTTATCAAAGTGGAGATGAAGGCTATAAAAATCTAAGAAAAAAAGCACCAATACATGAAGTTGTTTTGAATATGGTTGTAAATCATCATCCCAATCCTAAAGAAGCCCAGGCATACAGAGTCCCGAAAATTTGGCATGGGGATATGGAGTCTGAAACAGGCAAGGCTTTGATAAATTGTGATGCCAATGCCCCTTTAGCAATGATTGTTACTAAGATAGTTATTGATAAGCATGCAGGAGAGGTTGCAGCCGGCCGTATATTTTCAGGTGTTGTAAAGCTGGGAGATGAAGTTTATATGAATCTTGCTAAGAAAAAAGTAAGGCTGCAGCAAGTTTCTGTGTATAAAGGTGCGCAAAGGGCAGCTTTGGAGGTGATACCAGCAGGGAATATTGTTGGGTTAGTTGGATTGAAGGGGATATTTGCTGGTGAGACTGTATCTACTGTGCCGATGGAACCTTTTGAATCTATAAAGCATATATTTGATCCAGTTGTTACAAAATCAATTGAAGCTACAACAGCAGCAGATTTGCCTAAATTAGTTGAAGTTCTGAAACAAGTTTCAAAAGAAGATCCCTCAATTAAAGTTGAGATCAATGAAGAGACTGGTGAAAATCTTATTTCTGGAATGGGTGAGTTGCACTTGGAGGTTGTTGAAAATAGAATCGTCAAGGAAAAAGGCCTTAAGGTCAAAACTTCAGAACCTATTGTAGTTTATAGGGAAACAGTGACTAAAACATCAAATCGATTTGAAGGAAAATCACCTAATAAGCACAATAAATTTTATTTTGTTGTAGAGCCATTGGATGATGCAATAAGCAATGCGATTAAGGAGGGTGAATTGCCTGAGATGAGGCTAAGAAAAAAGGACAGGCCTATTTTTGAACAATTGATAGGGCTTGGCGTTAATGCCCAGGAAGCAAAAAAATATTCTTATATTTTTAAAGGCAATGCCCTGATAGATAATACCAGGGGCATAGTGCATATAAATGAGGTTATTGGCCTAGTGCAGGATGGGTTTGAACAAGTTATGAATAGAGGCGGACTGGCACAGGAACCTTGTTCTAAATTAAAAGTTAGATTAATGGATTGCAAGCTTCATGAGGATGCCATACATAGGGGCCCTGCCCAGGTGCATCCTGCTGTAAGGGAAGGGATTAGAGCAGCCATTCTTGATGCTGGACCAGCTGTGCTTGAGCCTATTCAGATTATGCAGATTGATGCTCCAGCCGACCATATGGGGGACATATCAAAAATTATTCAAAATAAGAGGGGGCAGCTGCTGAATATGGAACAGAATGGTTCAATGATAGTTGTTAAGGCTCTTCTTCCTGTAGCAGAATTGTTTGGATGGAGTTCAGATTTGAGGGGCGCTACTTCTGGCAGGGGTTCAAGCTTTATTGTGGATCAGAGGTTTGACAGGCTTCCCATTCATTTACAGCAAAAAGTAATCAGCCAAATCAAGCAAAGAAAAGGATTAAATTAATTAAAACCGTTTGGATTGGATTTGTGCCAATGCCAAGCACTTTTTATTATTTCTAAAAGCCCATATTTTGGATGCCAATTAAATTCCTGGCAAAATTTTTTTGGGGATGCAACTAAAATCGCAGGGTCGCCAGGCCTTCTTTCAGAAATAATTGCAGGGATTGGATGTTTTGTTATTGCCCTCGAAACATCTATAATCTCTTTTACTGAATAACCTTTCCCTGTGCCAATATTATACTTTCCTTCCTTTCCGACAAATAATCCTTTCAAAGCAAGGATGTGTGCATCAGCCAAATCCAGAACATGAATATAATCCCTTATACAAGAACCATCTTTGGTTTTGTAATCACTTCCGAAAATTTTTATGTTTTCCCTTTTTCCTAATGCTACTTGCAAAATTAAGGGTATTAAATGTGTTTCAGGATTATGATCTTCCCCAATATCCCCAGCTGCACCTGCAGCATTGAAATACCTTAAGCAAATGCTTCTTATGCCATAGACTTTTGAGGCTTCAAGGATTCTTTCAAAAATGAGTTTTGTTGCCCCATAATGGTTGATGGGCCTTTTAGGCATGTCTTCTGTAATAGGCACTTTTGGAGGCATGCCATATACTCCTGCTGATGATGAAAAAATGATTTTGTTAACATTATGCTTTACCATTGCATTAAGAAGGTTTATTCCTTTTGCAACATTGTTCTGAAAAAATTTCAATGGATCTTTCATTGATTCTCCTGCTTCAATATATCCTGCAAAATGAATGACTGCATCAAATTGGTGATCCTTGAATGTCCGATTGAGAAGTTCAGTATCAGAAAGGTTGCCTTCAACCAATATTACTCCTCCAACTAAACTTTCCTGATGGCCGTTCTCTAAACTGTCATAGACTATTACTTCAAATCCTTCTTTGATTAAAGCTTTAACAGTATGGCTTCCTATGTATCCTGCTCCGCCTGTTACGAGAATTTTCATTTTTCAGCCTCTTTCAAATACCATTCAATTGTTCTTTTAATGCCTTCTTCTATATTTATAATTGGTTGATAGCCAAGATCATTACAACTGTTTTTTAAGTCAGCAAAAGTTAGGTTTACATCTCCAGGATTCATTGCGCGATAATCTTTTATTGCTTTTTTATTCAATATTCTTTCAATTATTTCAATTAATACCTTAAGTTCAATCATTTGTGAATTGCCTAAATTATAAGTGCCATATTTTATATTTGAATCTAGGCTTAACATAATCCCATTAATTATGTCATTAATATATGTATAATCCCTTTTGCTACTTCCATCCCCATATAATGTAATTGCCTTATTATGATAAATCTTGTCAATAAATTTATAGATAGCCATATCCGGTCTTCCACGGGGCCCATATACTGTAAAAAAACGCAGATTAATAACCTCTAAATTATATAAACTATGATAAACATAGCAGAGTAATTCACTTGCTTTTTTAGTGGCAGCATAAGGGGAAATAGGCATGTCTGATTTCGAAATTTCAGAAAAAGGAATCTGTTTGCTGTTCCCATAAATTGACGATGAAGATCCAAATATGAATTTTTTAATTTTATTTTCTTTTGCAAGCTCTAGTAAATTTATAGTCCCTTCACAATTATTTCTTAAATAAAAAATGGGCTCTTTTAATGAAGGCCTTACTCCAGCCCTTGCAGCAAGATGCACAATTTTATCAATTTTTTCTTTTTTAAAAATCTTTTTAAGGCTGTTAAGATCCATTATATCACATTTATAAAATTTAAAATTTGGGTTTTTTAAAGCATTTTTAAGATTGCTTTTTTTCCTATTGATATCATAATAATCATTTAAATTATCAATCACAATAACTTCATATTTTTTTGCCAATAATTTATCAACAAGGTTTGATCCGATAAACCCTGCTCCGCCTGTTACGAGGATCTTCATTTTGTTAGGTCTGGTCTCCCTATGGAAAAATAATCAAATCCAAAGCTTTCAATTTTTTTCAAGTCGAACAAATCCCTGCCATCAAAAATTGCTGCTTTTTTCAATTTGCTTTTAATCAATTCAAAGTCAGGCTCAAGAAATTCGGGCCATTCTGTCAAAATCAACACAACATCACAATCTTCAAGAGCTTCTTCTTTGCTATTATAATAAGTTATTTTTTCTTTCCCTTCAAAATTCTGCAGTTCTTTTTTTGTTTCTTCAATTGCTTCTGGGTCATAAGCATTTATTCTTGCACCAGAGCTAATCAACCCTTTTATAATTGGCATAGCTGCACTTCCCCGTATATCATTGGTCCCTGCTTTAAAAGCAAGGCCCAAAATGCATATCCTTTTATCTTCCAATCCTGAAAGATACTTTTCAATACGGGGAATAAAATGCTCTTTTTGCTTTATATTTTGATTAATGACTTCTTTCAAAAGTGAATTATCAACATTGAACCTGCCAAAGGAATGGATCAATTCCCTAACATCTTTGCCAAAGCAGCTGCCGCCGAATCCAGAACTGGCATTTACAAATCTTCCAACCCTTTTATCCTCTAAAATAGCTTTTTTTACTTTATTCCAGTCAGCACCAGCAGCCCTTGCTAAGTTAGCAAGATTATTAGTCAGGCTTACCTGTGTAGCCAGATAAGCATTTGCAGCATATTTGTGAAGCTCTGCGTCAGTATTGCCCATAAAAAAAAGCTTAATGCCTTTATCTTCGTAAGGCTTGTAGATTTTATACATTGTATCTTTAGCAAATCCATTATCCTTGCCAATAACTATTCGAGAAGGCTGAATGCTGTCTTTCATTGCCCTTCCCTGTGCTAAAAATTCAGGGTTTGAAACTACGGAAAAATCCCTATTTGTATATTGCTTAATAATATTTTTAACTAATTTATGTGTGCCTATTGGTACAGTGCTTTTTGTAACAATCAATGCATGCTCTTTATTGGATAAGCTTAAATTTTTGCCAATTGAGATGCAAACGTTTTTTAGTGCACCAAGATCTGCTTCGCCGTTTTCGTTAGATGGTGTTCCGACACAAATAAAAATAGCATCAGAGTTTATGCCTTCAATCAAATTATCTGTAAATTTTAATCTTGCTGAATTCTTTTTAATGAGTTCAGGCAACCCCTTTTCAAAAATAGGTAATTTATCAGATTTTTCTTCAATGAAATTATTCAGCATATCTATCTTATTTTTAGCAACATCCACGCAAACAACATTATGACCTATGTCCGAAAATGCAACTGCCTGGCATAAGCCAACGTAACCAGTTCCTATGATTGTTATATCCAATTTTTAAGCCTCCTTTCTATAAATAATTTTGAATTAATTTATAATATTTATGCAATCTGGCTCTTAAATTAAAGCCCCATTTAAAGCAGTTTGGCAGGAACAGGGGCTGTCAGTGATTTTAGGAATTGTTTTTTCTAATAAAGTTTTTACTTTTTCAACATTTTTTTTCATTGTTCCCAAAACTTCATCCAATGTAACAGCATTATCAGTTTTCCATACATCATAGTCAGTAACTGTAGCGATTGTCTGATAGCATATCTGCGCTTCTCTTGCCAATACAACTTCTGGAGCCATTGTCATTCCAATTATATCTGCGTTCCAGCTTTTGAAAA
>JAYEMU010000095.1:0-2342 GCA_034718475.1 Nanobdellota archaeon | reverse complement strand
TTCCATTTTTCTATAAAAATTTTTCCTCCCGACTTCCGATATAAAGGGTATTTATATAAAATTGACATGAGGCAGGACAAGGGTTTTGAGGATTAAAAAATCAAACCCAAAATGTAGTGCCTAGTAAAATATTGTATATTGACACAATGGTTTCTTTCAAGTATAGTTAATATTATGTTTGTACGTGTTAAAACAACTCCCAATAGCCCGAGAAAATCTGTTCAGATTGTTGAAACAATCAGAAGAGGCAGTAAAGTTTCTCAAAAAATTGTCCGGCATGTAGGAATTGCCTTAGATGACCAGGAACTTGAACAATTAAAACAACTTGCTGAATCCATTAAATCAAAACTTGAAGATACCGGACAATTAAATTTAATAAGCCCTGAAGAATTGGACAAAATTAAAACAAAACCTGTTGAAAAAATTATAGGCAATGATGATGACTACAATGTGGATATTAGAAACCTTACAGAAGAACAAAGAGTGATTAGAGGTATTCACGATGTCTATGGAACGTTGTTTGATGAATTAGGCTATAACAAAGTATTAAAAAATCCCGTCAGAAATAAATCAAGCGTTGAAATATTCAGAAACATAGTATTAGCGCGTATTGCAAATCCTTTAAGCAAAATGGGCAGCGTGGATATGCTTGAAGAAGATTTTGGCATATCATTAAACCTTGACAGGGTTTATCAGATGATGGATAAACTTGATGATTCATCTATAGAAAAACTTAATGAAATTACGTACAAAAATACAGTAAGTCTTTTTCAGAATAAAATCGATATTATCTTTTTTGATTGCACAACTATATACTTTGAAGCATTTGATGAAGATGAACTAAGAAAAAAAGGCTATAGTAAAGATTTAAAGTTTAATCAGCCACAAGTTTTACTTGCTTTAATGGTTACAAAAGAAGGACTTCCTGTAGGATATAGAATTTTTGAAGGTTCTAAATATGAAGGACATACTTTAATTCCAATGTTAAAGGAAATTAAGGAAAAATATACTCTTGACAAGATTATCTTTGTTGCTGATGCAGGAATGATGAATGAAGATAATCTTATAGAGCTTGAAAAAGCAAAATTTAAATATATTGTCGGCAGCAGGTTAAAAAATCTTCCAGATAGCATAAAGAACCAGATTTTAGATAAAGAAAATTATAAAGAAACTAAAGAATCAGAAGAAAAATACAAAATTGCAGAATTTAATCATAAAAACAGAAGATTGGTTGTAACATGCAGTGAAAAAAGAGCGAAAAAAGATGCTTATGACAGGGATAAAGCTATAGAAAAACTTAGGGAAAAGCTGTTAAAACAAAAAAATCCAAAAGATTATCTTGTAAAGCGAGGCAATAAAAAATATTTGATATTTGAAGGAGAGGCAAATATTTCTCTGAACCAGGAAAAAATTGATGGAGAAAGTAAATGGGACGGATTACGTGGAGTTATTACAAATGACAGTAAACTTTCTTATCAGGAAATTTTAAAGCAGTACAATAATTTATGGCAGGTTGAAAATGCTTTCAGGGTTACAAAACATGATCTTAAAGTCCGTCCTGTCTTCCACTGGAAACCATCAAGAGTAAAAGCTCATTTTGCAATATCATTTGCTGCTTATGCTTTGGTTAAACATCTTGAATACAGGGTAAAACTTCAGCATAGAAAAATTAGCCCTGAAAAAATCAGGCAAATTTTAGTAAAGGTTCAAACCAGCGTTCTTTATGATAATACAAAGAATATTCGCTACGGTTTACCCTCAAGAGTCTCTCTGGATGCTAAAAAAATCTATAATATTCTTAAAATCCCTTGCTACACAACACCTTACATACTAAAAAAATGTAGTGCCCCACAAAATTTGAAAAGCTAAATTCCATGCAGGTTTGCAGGTTTTTATATCGGAAGTCGGGAAAATACAGCTATAAAAAAAATTTTAAATTTTATACCAGGGCATAAAGAAAAGCAAAAAATAAAAATAGCTGAATTTTTACATAAAAAACTTTTAATTGAAATGAATAAACCCCCGAAAACTGAAAAAATTGAAGATCTTTTATTGCAGGCAGAAAAATTGAATACGGACAGCGCAATACCTATTTAAAAAGTTTTTCAAAGTTCCTTTCCATTTTGGAATAACTATTTTGAGTGACATCAAAAGAAAAATTCACCAGCATAAAAAATAACGGAATACATATAAATATTAAAAGTAATGTAATTGCTATTTTTTTTAAAAGTTTAATCAGGTCATCATTTTTTTCTTTTTCAATACTGTAAAACTTATGATTATCCAATAATTGATTTATTAAATTATTTTTTTTTTCATAAGCCAAGGATTCTACATATTCA
>JAYEMU010000094.1:0-10196 GCA_034718475.1 Nanobdellota archaeon | reverse complement strand
TAAAAAATTCATAAATTTTATAAAGAAATTACCTATTTGTCCAATTATCTGATTTAAGGATACAAAATGAAGCTTATAACTGTAGAAGAAGTCTTGGAAAGAATAAGAAATCCCATACTTGAAAATGTTAAATTGATAGTTAATGATTCTGAAAAAGAGGTTAGAGGATTTGAACTTAAACATCCTCATTTTGTTTATGGAGTAAGCTTCAGCCCTGATAGAAAATATCTGGCAACTGGCTGTTATGATAGAAAAGCAAGAATTATAAGATTGCCAAATTTAAAATGAACACAGAAAAAAGATTAAAGCAATTGCTTAAAGATAAAATATCAAGCAGAAATGAATTAGAAGAGGCATTAAGCTTAACTTCAGAAGGTTTTGAATATCATTATAATATTTCTAAAGAATTGCTCAAGACCATAATGATTTATGCTATGAATGGCGGCAACAGATTAAATATTGAAGTGAACGAAAAGAATTATGTCGTCGACCCTATTGACATTTTTGGCTTTGAGCCTGAATGCTTTCATTACCTTAAAGATGCTAAAGCAGAAGGCATTGAAGGATTAAGGGAATTAGCAGTTTCAATATTAAAAGATTATCTTAATACTCAATTTGGAAAGCCTGCAGAAAGAACAATCAAAGTTCTAGGAGATAACAAGCCTGTTATGGCTTTAAACCAAATAAAAGAAGGGGTTTATTTTGTTAAATGGAAACCAGCTTATTTGCTACCAGAATAATAATTATTTTTTAACAAATTTGGGGTATATTCCCCTTTCATAAAATATTTTTTTAGACTTGACTGCAACACCTTTCTCCTGCATAATCATATTTTGGGAATTCATCAAAGCTTCCCCAAGGCATACTAATTCATCTTTGAGTGTCATTACAGCCACCATTTCCCCTTGATTTATTCCAGCATGCAACTTGGATATCCCTGGCACAGATAGGTCTGCCCCATGGGCAAGAGTATCAACGCAGCTATCTGTCCCCCAAATCTTCGGCAGATGGCTAACTGCTACCTCAGGGGATTGTATTGCATCCCTTATTTTTTCCTCTTCTCCATTTCCCTTCCAAAAAGCATATGCATCTTTAAGATCTTGCAGACTAATCCAAGATTCATAACCAAAAGGTCCAGCCTTAGTCCTAACTAATTCTGCCATGTGTGCACCAATACCCAGCTTTTCCCCCATATCATGGACAAGCTTGCGTATATATGTCCCTGCTTGACATCCAACTTTAAATAAAACATCCTGCCCCTTTATTTCCAGAATGTCCAAATAATAAATAGTTCTTTTCCTCCACTGCCTTTTAACTGCAGATTTAATAGGTGGAAGTTGTTCTATTTCCCCAATAAAATCATTAAAAATTTCTTTTATATTTTCTTCATTGACCTTGTCATGCAAATGCATTATGCAAATATATTCCTTTCCTGCCAAAAGTAAGATTTGGACAATCCTTGTTGCTCTGCCAAAAGCTATTGGCAGAACTCCTGTAACTCTCGGATCCAAAGTTCCAGAATGGCCTGCTTTTTTTACATTTAAAATTTTTTTAACAAAATCTGAAACTTGATGGGATGTTGGACCAGAAGGCTTATTAATATTAACAATTCCAAAATCCATCAATTGTTCCACAGTCCTATTTTTTGGGGACTGCCCATAATCTGAATTAGTAGTGGCTGTTTTTCTAACTAAAATTTCCCTTTCTATCTTTTCAAACGGCAAATTGTTTTTCATTCCAAAAAAAGAAATTGAGCCTGATATAAAAAACTAACTATTTATTTTTTATTATCTTTTTTAACGGTTTTGAACTTTAAAGATTTAACAGATTCTTTTTTATTGCTTTTAGGCTTAACCAAAGTTTTTGCTGCTTTTTTCTTTTGTTTTTGTGGCTGTTCCTTTTCAAGAAGCTGTTCCTCTTCTTTTGCAGATTCTTCCTTATTCATTTCTCCAATTTCTTTTTTACCAGAATCCTTTTTCATTAATTTATCTTTCAGCTTGCCAACCATGGATTTGGCTTTTTTTGCTTTCTTTTCTTCTCTTGGAGCCCCGGGCAATTCAACAAAAACATAACTGCCTTTTTCCTTGTCATCTTTTTTTTCTGCAAGAACTTCAATTTTATGTGGAGGATTTCTATTGCCCCTCTCCCAAATTTTAAGATTCAGGTATTTGCCAATTTTAACATTTTCAACTTTCATGTGTTTCTGCAAGAATTTTCTAATTGCCTTAATTGCTTTTCTGCTTCTAAGGTATTTTGGCACTTTAAGCCATTCTTTTCTTAATGGTATTATATATTTTCTTTCCATTTTCAAGCTTTAGTTTTGGTTCTCTTCCAATGCCTTTTAACTTCAGTATGCCTTCCAGGATGTACTTTTCTTCCAATACCATAAATCTTTGGCACAGTCCAAAAAGGAGCCCATCTGGTTCTTCGACCTTGCTTGGCAAGCCTTAATTTTTTTGCAAAACTTTTTATGCTGCTCATTTTCTTATAATTTTTGTCTCATTTTTTTTAGGTTGGATCATCATAAGCAACTCTCTGAATTGCATATCATTTAATTTTGCCTTGATTTGTCCAGCTTGTACACTCTGTGCGATAAATGCTATCACTTGTAATGCTTTTTCTGGATGTGCTGTTTTTATATTGCCTAGCCTCGAAATTGCTTTAGCATCAAGATATTTTTTCACAAAATTTTCAAGGATAGCAATTTGCTGCTGTAATTCTTGTTGCTTTGTAAGCTGATTTTGTAATTCTTGAAATTTAATCTTTTTTTCTTCTAAACTCATTTTTCTTTTAATCTAACAGCATTATCCATAAATGATTTACCCTTTGCAGTAATAATCCTCCCTTTATGGTTGCCTATTTCTGCAAGTTTTATATAACCTGCTTTTTCTAATTGCTGAAAGATTGTACGTATAATCTTTCCACCGCCAATAAAATACTTTTCTGGTTTATAGCCACGATTTTTTTTACCGCCATAATATCTTCTCATCTTATTTATCCCTATTGGGCCTAAAATATAAATTTTTCTTAATATTGAAGCTGATCTCTTATACCACCAATCTTTATCAATAGGAGACCTTTCTTTATGGGTGCCGGTTTTGACAAATTGTGCCCATTCAGGCTTTTCAATATCTTTTTTAAGCTTTTCAGCAACATTATCAATAATATCATTTGTTTCAACATCATATATTGTAGCCATGTTTTCCTCCAATAATATATCGTTAGAAAAATAGGTGTATTTAAAAAGGTTTCTATTTCAAGTACGTAGAAAGTCTACTAGAGAAATATCTTATGAATGCTATAATTTGCATACTCAAGGTTACCCTCTGGAGATGTAATGCCCTAATCTATGCAAATTTTGCTGACCTAACTTTTTACTTGCTATTTCAAAATTTTTTGTTTTTTATACCAATCATATAAAGCATTTAAACCTTGTTCAAGATTTACTTGCGGCTTAAAGCCCAAGTCCTCTTCAGCTTTTTTAGTATCATATACCTCTGAATGGGTAAAGAACCTTAATTTTTTTAAAGAAATAGGAGGATCCTTATTCAAAATACCAAAAACATTTTCTACCATTAAAGCTATAAATTTAACAATGGGCATAGGAATTGTCAAACGAGAAACTTTTTTATCCATCACTAAAGCCAAAGTATCCATAAATTCCTTTGTAGTCAAGACCTTCGGACCTGCAAGATTATAAACCTGGCCATCTTTGACAGGCAGTTCCATGCACTTAATAAATGCATCCACTATATCCCCAACATATATTGGCATCATCTTTGCATCCATCTTGCCAAAATTAACAAATCTTCCTTTATTTACCTGCTCAAACAATGGTAATAAAGTTTTATCTCCAGGCCCATAAACCCTTGCTGGCCTAACAACAACATAGGGCAGGGAATATTTTTTTGCAAATTCCTTGATTAGTTTTTCAGCCATGTATTTCGACAGCCCATATAAAGACTGGGAATGGCAGGAAGAATCTTCATATATCCTATTTTGTGAAGGTGCATAGCATCCAACACTTGAGCAATGTACAAGTTTTTTCAAATTCTTGTTATTTAAACAGGCTTTAAGCACATTTTCTGTCCCATTTACATTTACATCATAATAAGTTTGTTCTTCTTTATAAGGCAAATGCACTACTGCTGCCAAATGGAATACAATATCCTTCCCTTGAACGGCTTTATCTAGGCTTTCAAAGTCCCTAACATCACCATAAGCATATTTTAGATTCAAAAAATTTTTTAGCATGACCAAATTACTGGTTTTTCTTACAAATGCTGTTACTTCATGTTTCTGGCTTAAAAGCCTCTTAACTAGATGCTGCCCAATTAATCCATTCGCACCAGTTACCAAAACCTTCATATTAAATTAGATTAGGTCTTGAGTTTATAAAACTTTTTGGCCCTTTGACAATCATTTTTGCTACTTTGGGATTTGATAAAAAATCTTCTCTTTTTATATCATCTACAATATAAAACAAATTCTTATTTTCAAACAAAAACTTTTGCTCTAAAGATTCCAAGTAATCTTCCATATCCTTAATATGCTCAAAGATCATTTCCACCATAAAATCAAAGCCATTATTTATTTTTGCCAGACAATTTATATGGGAGCAGCTTTGTAAAACCTCCTGTAATTTATTTCTTTCTTCTTTTTTTACTTTCAATAGGACAAATGCCCTTGTATAAAATCCGATTTGGCTAAAATCGACAATTGAAGTATGTTTTCTTATAATGCCTCCTTTTAATCCCTTTATCCTATCATGAATTGTTGATAAAGGAACACGTATTTCCCTACTCATTCTTGATAATGTCTGCCTGCTATTATTCCTTAAAGCCGAAACTACCAATAAATCTTTTTCATTCATTGCGTTACCTCCTTAAATTTTCGCAAATTTCAAATAAGTAATTCAGCTATAAGATTTATCCCAAGAGATTATATAATATTTATAAAATTGAGGCAAAGAAAAGCAAAGTGAAATCGACAAATACCCCTAATGCAAAATATAATGGTGATCCTGTACCTTTTTTTGGCAGGACATCCCTGACTGCAACATAAAATAAGGCGCCTAAAAACAGTGCAAACAGCCCGTAATAAAGTGATGAGAAAGGAGAAATAAATAGTGCTACAAGCGCCCCTATAAATGTTGAAGAAGACAGAATAATCTTATTTATTTTGGACTTGGATGCAACATGCAAGGATTCAAGGGTAATTGATGAAGATATGGTATGCAAGGCAAAAGGAATAAAAACAATCAAGGAAGTAAAGCCTGGAATCTTCAATGTTAAGATTAAAACAAAGCCAATTATAAAATGATCAATAAAAAATCCAGCCATATATAATTCTTTAAGATTTTTCAATTGTTTTTTCTTATCTTTGATATGCTGATAAACATATTTTTCAAGTAAATGAAATATTGTAAAACCCAAAAGCACTAATAAAAATATATTAATATGTTCATATCCTTTAATCAAATCAGGAAAAAGTTCTAAAAATATAAAGGCTATAAAAAAGCCGGCACTAAAACTTAAAAGTTTATTATGGAACCTGTCCAAGAAATCTATAAATAATTCACTAAAATAATGTGCAAAACTTAAAATCAGGGCCAAAAGGATTGCAGGATTCATATAGTTATCAAAGATTTAATAATTTAAAAATTTAACTTTTTAAGAATTTCTTCCTTTACTTCTCCAAGACCCTTATCAGTCGTATCAATTACATAATCAAAATTAGATTTATCAAAAGCATCAATACTATATATTTCCCTATATCTCTTTTTATCATTTGCCATTCTTTTTTTAATATCCAGATATAAGGTTTCTTTATTCAAATATTTTTTTTCAGCAAGTCTCTGATCTTTAAAAATTCTTTCAGTAGCTGTTGATACATCAACATCAAAAAAGAATTTTATAGAATTCGGCAAAAAATGAAACGCCATCCTCCCCTCTACAATAATATTGTCCTGTCTTTGGCCCAACTCCATTTGGTAATTATCAACTTCAGTATCATTATCTTCCTTGGACTTATTCAATTCTAAAATAGTCACATCTTTTCTTTTAGCAATTTCCCTTCTAATATCACCTATTGAAAAAAAAGTATAGCCTAATTCTTCAGCCAGCATTCTACCGACTGTTGTTTTACCCGAACCAGGAAAGCCGCTGATTGTTATTTGCATAAATAGATTAAAATAAGGGATTATAAAAAACTATTGGTATCCTCTTTTTCATTGCTAATCACTATACGATTACCCCAGTAAGTCCTTATCCTAACTGGATTATAATGAAGGATGCTGCGAAGAAATTAGACGGCAAAGTAATGACACTTGATGATGTCATAGAACAATTATCACCCTTGGCTGAAAAAGCAGGAGGCCGAGTAGGAATTGTAGAACATTTTCAATATATCCAGTTCTGGGTTGAACCGCCTGTAAGTAAACCTTATGCAAAGCATATGTGGAGATTGATAAAGTACAGATGATTTTATGAATGTTGGAAGAAAACTCCTGCAGATTTTGGTCTGTAGATAAATTCCAGCTCCATTCTTATATGAGAAAACCATTGAGATTTAGCAATGAATTGTATTTTGTGGAAGCCTTTAATGGCAACAGACACTGAGAGCTTCTGCTTTTAAACGGGGAATGATGTCACTCTGCTGCAATTTCATAAAAATTATCAAATGCACTTAATATTTTTTCCACAACCTGCTTTGGTTCAAGGCTAGTGGTATTAATAATCAAATCAAAATTTAGAGGATTATAGCAATCATAGCCCTTTCCATATTTAGCCAAATACCTCTTTTTATCACTCTCCATCCTAAGCATATTTTTAGTTTGAAGATCTTCGATTGTAGAAACAATTCTTTCAGTTTTTCTAGGATTATTAAATATTCTCTCAGCTGCAACAAATGGATCGCAGGCCAAAAATACTTTAAATGAATCCGGACAAAATTTCCAAGCCAATCTCCCTTCAATAATAAAATTTTCACTTTTTATTCCAAAATCCTTTTGCATATTATCTGCAAGGATATCTGTATCAAAAGCCATGATTTTTTTTAAGTTGGGCAGATCCTCTTTTGTCAAGCCCAAATGCTTAATCTCTGCTAACATCTTTTCATGAAAATCAAGATTAGTTATACAATGCTTAGCCTCTTCTAAGGCATTTAATTTATTAATATCAACCTTGAACTTTTCTTCAGCAATTTTTCTTCTAAAGGAACCTACAGAATGGAAATTATAATCCAATATCTCAGAAATAATTTTAGCGGCAGTAGTCTTGCCTGCACCCACAACACCTCCTATAGTAATCTGCCTCTTTTTAACCATAGCTTTATCTAAAATATTTAATGCATATAAAAATATTATGTTTTTTTTTAGAAAAAATCTTACTTTATTTTTGCATAGCCAATAAGCCTGAACCTATGCCCAACTAATCTTGACAAAGTTAATTTGCTGTCTTTATCTACACACAATGGCCTTTTGAGCACAATATGGCATGTATCCTTGCTCAATGCAGTTACAACCCCCGTTGTTATAGATGAATTAACATTCAGCATTAACAATTCTCCTTTTTTAATGGGTATAACTTCAAATTCCTTTTCTGTACCAATCACTCTTTCTAATAAGGTAGGCATCAAATCAAATTCCAACCAAATTTTTGGAAGTTTGCCGGCTAATCCAACAAGATTTCCAGTCAGGCTATCTGATTTAACAATTGAAGGATCTAAATTAGTAAGAACTGCAATTGAGCCCCCGGGAACTGCTTCTTTTATCTGGTCCTTGCCGGTCATAAGATTACAGATTTTTGTATTGATAGGCACCCAAACAGTTTTGCCTTTTTTAATAACTTTTCTACCAGGCCTAATTTCAATTTCATCACCAATTTTAAATTTGCCCTGCCTTAATGCCCCTCCTAAAACTCCGCCTAAAAGATTTTTAATTTTTGTACCTGGCTTATTTACATCAAATGATCTTGCAACAAACATTATTGGATCTTTAGTCAAATCTCTTTTTGGCGTGGAAAAATTTTCTTCGATTGTTTTAATTAACACATCTATATTTATTCCAAACTGGGCAGATATCGGGATTATTGGAGCATTTTCTGCAATTGATTCCTTTACAAATTCCTTAATCTGTTTATAATTATCTAAAGCCTCTTCTTCAGAAACCAAATCTATTTTATTCTGGACAATTATTATTTTATCAATCTCTGCAATTGATAATGCCATTAAATGTTCTTTTGTTTGTGGCTGGGGGCATTTTTCATTTGCCGCAATTAACAATAGCGCACAATCCATAATTGCTGAACCTGACATCATCGTTGCCATTAATGTTTCATGCCCTGGTGCATCAATCAAAGAAATTTTTCTTAATAACTCTGTTTTAGCTCCGCATACAGGGCATATGGGTTTGGAAGTATAGACCTTATTCCCTTTACATTTTGAACATTTGTAAAAATTAGCATTAGCATAACCAAGCCTAATTGTTATTCCCCTTTTTTTTTCCTCACTATGGGTATCTGCCCATTTCCCAGAAAGCCTTTCAGTAATAGTAGTTTTGCCATGATCCACATGACCTACTAAACCAATATTTATAACTGGTTGTACCGCATTTGCAATTAACGAGGATTTTTTTGTTACCATTATATTTTATGAAAAAAGAAGGACTTTATAAATTTAACCATTAATTTTTTGTTTGCCAGAAATTAAAACATGCGGTCCCTTGACATCTATTTTTAAAAAATCTAAATCATTTACTAAAATATCATTTCCTGGAAGAAGATAACTTAAATTCAATCCTTGAACAATTACTTTATGCACCTCATCAAATTCCAAAACTTCAAAAGGCGCTTCTCCACTTTTATGAGGATCATTATTTTTAAAAAGATTTACAAAACATGGGCGGACATCAGGCTTTTCACTTATAGATTTTTTTCTTCCAATTAAAACAGATTTTGTTTTGAATTTTTTCATTTAAGCCTCTTTAGCTTCTTCCTTAGGAACTTCTTTAGCTTCTTCCTTAGGAGCTTCTTTTGCTTCTTCCTTAGGAACTTCTTTAGCTTCTTCCTTAGGAACCTCTTTAGCTTCTTCCTTAGGAGCCTCTTTAGCTTCTTCCTTAGGAACCTCTTTAGCTTCTTCCTTAGGAACCTCTTTAGCTTCTTCCTTAGGAGCTTCTTTGACTAACCCCAATAACTCTTCAATTGATTTGGAGCCATATTTAACTATCTTTAAATTAATTTGTGCAGTATCAATATCAATAGTATTCCCCCGAATACTTTTTCTGCTTCTTTCCCCCTTTCTTTTTAATTTAATTCCTGGACCTTTTGTTAATAAAACTTTTTTTCTAGAAGTTCCAATTAAATCTTTTCGCATTGGAAATCCAGAATTATCACTGCCCCCAGCAATCTCTACTTCATATCCATTAAGACCCAACAAATCCCCTTTTACGATTTCTCCTAATTTCATGCCAATAAATACATTTTCCGGCAATGTTTTATGAAAACTTTTACCTTTTTTTACATCATTGATTACACATTTTATTTCTGCCATTTTACCTTCAATGATTAGAATTTTGCTTGTTCTTTATAAACTTTTTGTTGTTAATTGAACAAAATATATAAATTTGGCTGACAAACAAAGCTTATGCAAAAACAAGAAATTTTAAAGATTGCCAATGCCACATACAAAAGCTTCCCTAACAAGATTCAAAAACCATTATTCAAGATTTTTAATAAAAAAGAATTCCAAGAATATCTTAATGGTTCTCCACTAAAACCAAATGCAGATTTATCCCCATCATTTGTTTCGCATCTTCCCAGCGGAGAATTAATTGGCTTTTGCCAGGCCACAATAAATAAGATGATTAAAGGAAAAAGCAAAGAATTCCAAATTCTTTTCTTGGAATCAATAACCCTGCATGAGCTTTACCACATTAAAAACAGAAACAAAAATATCTCTATTATAGAAGCAATAAATTCCGAAAACCAAGTTAATAAGGAATTTGCAAAAAACCATCCCAAGCTTGCAGAAATGCTAAAAGATTTTATGATTGTTGGAAGAAAACTCCTGTAGACTTTAGTCTGTAGATGAATTCCAACTCCATTCTTATATAAAAAAACCATTAAGATTTAGCTTAATGATGTAAGATTTTCAATACGGCATTTTTTGTCGTGTGGCCTATTTGTATTTTTCTGCTA
>JAYEMU010000093.1:0-2374 GCA_034718475.1 Nanobdellota archaeon | reverse complement strand
TAGTTGTCCATTCTGGATTAATGGTCATTTGGTTGCCATTTTGGTCAAAACCTTGAGCGACAAAAGTATGGGTATCTCCAACATTCATTGTTATGTTACTTGGAGTAACCTCAATTGTTGTAAGTTGAGGTTGTTGAATAGTGAGGTCTGTTGAACCATTAATCATAGCTATCCCGGGAGGGCCTTCGTAACACATTATATAGCCATTTCCAGCATTGGTTGCCGTAAAAGTGCATTGGGTAGGGTCATTCGGGTTAACCACAAAATTACCAAAATTTGTATTAGTCTCCCAATGTGGATCATTAATTGTAACCGGGTTGCCATTTATATCAAGACCCTGTGCCTGGAAAATTTGCGTGTCATTAACACTCATGGTGATATTGCTTGGTGTAACTACTATGCTGCAAATGTTATTTTGAGCAAACAGAGTATTTGTTGTAGTAAGAAATAATAACAAAACAAACAGATTAAGTACAAAACCTGAAAAAGTAAAATGATAGTTTGATTTCATGGTGTTTTATTTTTTTGATTAATTGGTAAAAATATGCTTTTTACTATTCAAAGACATGTTTATGTTGTTCGGTTTGGTAAAACCGAACAAAAAATTACATTAAACTAAAGATTTTGGAAAACAAATGGGCTGTTTTTACTTGATGTTTCGTTTAAAGACAGAGGGCGTGATCCCCGATTCTTTTTTAAAGGTTTCGTTAAAAACAGATTTTGATGTAAAACCAACTTCCATAGCAATTGCTTCAATAGTATAATTTTTATAGACAGGATATACAAGCAAGCGGCGTGCCTCACCAATACGGTAAGAATTGATAAAACTGTTAAAATTAGTTTCGTAATGTTTGTTGATGATTTGTGAAAGATAGCTACGGTTGGTATTAAGCTTAGATGCAAAATCGTCAATGGTAAGTTTGGGCTGGACGTAAATTTTATCAGTCTCCATTAGGTTCTCAATTTTTTCAAGTAAATCATCTTTATGGGCAGCGGCATATTTTGAATTACTCTGTTTGAGTACTTTGTTTTTTTCTTCTACTTTTAATAGTTCCAAATTTATTTGGGTAAGACGCTTATTGGTACTCCTGGTTTTTTTGTATTTAAGAAAAAGAAAAACTATAATCAACAAAAAAGCAATCATTCCTCCAATAGATAAATTGACATATAATTTTTGTTTCGATGTTTCGGCCTGCTGCAATTCATTTTTCGTATTCAGCAATTCAATTTCTTTTTGCTGTTGCCGGAAATCAAATTTTGTTTCGAGCTGAGCAATTGCTTCTTTTTGTTGTTTCGAATAAATACTGTCTCTTGTGTCCGCATACTTTACCTGATAATTTAGTGCCTTGTTTAATTCCCCTTTTTCTTTATAATAAACGGCATAAGATTCGTACACATCCGAAATCAGGTCAATCGACTTCAGCTCATTTGCCAATTTTTCAGATTTTCTTAAAAGCGACAATGCTTTTTTAAAGTCTTTCTGCTCTGCATAAATTTCAGCAAGCATATTTAGGTTGTTTACCAGAAGCAAAGGTTTGTTAATTTCTTCCAACATCCTGACAGATATTTCAAGTTTTGGCTTTGCACTGTCGGGCTGATTAAGGTATTGGAAAGCTTTTCCCATATTTCCATAAGCCAGGGCAGCCGGCTCTTTCATCCCTAACTTAAGTGCTGCCGGAATCACTTTTTTATACATGGAAATGGCTTTGCTATATTCCTTTAATTCGGCATGAGTAGTGGCTATGCTGTTTTGGAACCGGAGTATGAGATACGGGTTTTCAGCTTTATTTGCACCTTCCAGTCCCTTATAAAAATATTCCAGTCCTCTTTGGTAATTAAATTGTTTATTGTGAATAACTGCCATATTCCCAAGAATAGCACTTGCGTCTCTTCCTTGTTCAATCATGTTTTCGTAAGCTTTTTGATAATACTCAAGGGCTTTGTCGAAATCAGAAACGGCCATGTAAGCTATACCATAGGCATTGTAACAAGAGCCATAAAGCTTCTTCTTTTCAATACGGTTGTAATAGCTCATGGCTTTATCCAGGTAATTGATGCAAGCGGGGTAGTTATCCTGTGTGATTTCGTAATACCCGAAACCAATCAAAGTGCGGGCAATACCATAAATATAATTGTTCTCTTCGGCCATTTCAAAAGCAAGATCAAGCACTATTTTAGCCGAATCGCGATTGAAATTAAAATACTTAAAAGCGATGTCGTTCCAATCATTCACCTTTCTTTTATAATTATTGGTGTCTTCCGTTTTTTTTAAGGGTGTTTTAGTTTGTGTTTGGGCAATAATCGGAAATGTGACAAAGGTTAAAACAATAAATAGTAGAATTCTGTACTGAGTGGAAAAATTCGATTTCATAAT
>JAYEMU010000092.1:0-2417 GCA_034718475.1 Nanobdellota archaeon | reverse complement strand
ATTTTTCAATTATAATTGGGATAATATCTTCGTCATTTGCAAGCTTTCTTATCATGTTTGGGATATAAAATTCCTTTTCACCAGAATCTTTTTCAAGAGGATAATCAAAAATCTTCATGTCGAACATAAAGCCGCCTATAGAAGCATAATTGCCAATGTATTCTTTTGGCTTTTCAATAATTGTAACAACCTTGCCATTTTCAATCTTGGCAATGCCGAACCTTTCTGGATTTTTTGTTTCCATCAGGCACATGGCGTATCTATGCTTCAAACACTTTTTAAGATCATCAGCATGCACCAAATCATCACCGTAATGCACAAAAAACCTATCATTCAATAAATCTTTTACCTGATGCAGGGCATGCAGTGTGCCAAGCTGCTCTTTCTGCTCTACAAACTTTAGCTTCATTCCATTGTATTCATTGCCGAAATAATCCCGAATCATCTGCTGCTTGTATCCAACAACGATTATTGCCTCTTCAACCCCGCATTCTGAGAATTGATCCAAAAGATGTGCAAGAATTGGCTTGTTCATTACTTTTAATAATGGCTTGGGCCTTGTTAGTGTCAGGGGATAAGTCCGTGTTGAAGCACCGGCTGCCAAAATTACTGTTTGCAACATTTTAAATTATGAAATAAGCAAGAATTATTTAAATCTTATGGCTCTAAAATTCCTTTCTTTGTAAGGTTTAATGCCCTGTCTATATAATCTATCCTAAGAATATCAACCATGTTTCCATATTTATGATTAATTGATCTTACTAAACCTGCTAATTCTGGCTTGCCGTCCCTTATCAAATATGCTGGGCATCCTGAATCGCCCAAAGTTGAAAAAATGTCTGCACCAAAAATACCTTTGATCCTTTTAGCCCCCTCTTTGTTAAGATTGATGAATAATTTCATAAGGGCATCTTTTTTGCTTACAATGCCTTTTTTTAGTTGAATTCCATTTGTTTTAGTATTGCCTGCCAAATAAATCAGTGCGCCAGGCTTTAATCCGCTCAAGTTGCTTTTTTTGATGGGTTTAGGATTTAAGTTCAGCGGCAATTTGACCTTAAGCAGGATTGCATCAATATTCTTAGCACGCTTGACAACTGTAATTGGGTACTCATCCCCATTGATCCTTACAAAATAATGCTGGCTTAATGGAAAAGCAAAATATATCTTAGCTGGACCATAATTGAAAGTTAAAGGTTTTAGCTTTTCTTTAAATACATGCTTGCAAGAAACCATATAGCCTTTTGGAAGCATGACTGCTGTTCCGGAATTAACAGGCAGAAGGCCATCTTTCCCTAAAACTGTATGCATCTTATTGAAATATGCTTTTGCGGCTTTGGGTGCATATTTGGGAAGAATATATTTAGCCCGATTAATTATTGCATAAGAAGAATTGACAATGCTGTCTAATGTCTTTTGAGAATTTATGCATCTCGTATCAATGTCAAATTTGTTGTCATGGCACATCTGATACATCTTTGAAAAAGAAAAATGGCTTTTTTTCAATAAATTATATTGCGGAGGCTTTATGACACATCCTGAACTTAAAATACCTGAAATAAGAAGCGCCAAAGTGGTTCTTTTCATTATAAAGTAAGTATTATGGCTGTGTTTATAAATATTTAGCAAAAATCGGAGATTATCTCTTGTGAAGTCAGAGGTTTTCTTTCAGATGTGCATATAAAGCTAATTTTCAAATATAACTTAATCCATGCGAACATTTTACAAAATTTAATAGGCCCTTGGCCTTTTATCTATTTCAGAAATTAAGATTTTCTTTTTATCGTTGAAAACAATGTAAAGTATTCTGTATCTCCAATTCTTATTCTAAATACTTTTTCTTTTCTTCCAACAACCCGTTTAGAGTCTTGTGGAAATGGTTCAATTGATAATTCTCTAATCTTTTTAATAATCCTCTGAACAAGTTTTTTATCAGCTTTCTTAAGAAATTTTTGAGAATAAGAAGATAAATCTATTTTAAACATTTTACAAACCAATCTTTTTTTCAAAGGATTCTAAATCAATTGTTTTTCCTTCTTTGAATTCTTTTAAACTTTTTTCGAGCCTATCTTCTTCTTTTGCAGTCAAAATAAAATCTAAGTCAACCATGTGCTCTTTTATATAATCTAAATCTTCCTTTATTAAATGCAATTCAGACATAATATCTTCTTTATTTATTGCTTCTATCATAATTAAATACGGGGCCTGTAAAATATTTAAGCTTTTTGGTAATATTTTGGTGGTTTTGAGAAATCAGAGGTTTTCTTTCAGATGTGCATATAAAGCTAAATAAATATAACTAAATCTAAGAAAGTTATATAAATCCCTTCATCATTATAATTTCTATGCAGGATTTTGTAAATGAAATGAAAAATAAGTTTGCTGATTCTTTAGGCTATTATCTTGATGAAAAAGATTTT
>JAYEMU010000091.1:0-2420 GCA_034718475.1 Nanobdellota archaeon | reverse complement strand
TCATTTTCTATCTCCCGAAGCAAAACTTCTATAAAAATTCTGTGTTATATCTATAGCTTTTTTAGGCATTTCAGAAGCATCAGTAATCCTAACAACAGTTGCTCCCCAGTTTTCTATGTCCCTAGTAGCTTGAGAATCTTCTCCAATCTGGAAATGGACATAAAATTTATCTGATATGGTATTTTTAAAATCATCTTTCACACTATCCCAATTCCAAATCTCACCATCACTAATAGTCATAAGAACACTTCCTGGCTGCCTCGCAGACCTTTTCAAAACACCACCATTGATCTTAGTAATACTTCCAAAATTAGGTTGCAATATTCTTTTCTTTATTTGACTTCTATCTTCATAACCTTTTTCTCCTGTAGAATCTGTTGTATTTGCAAAAGTAATAAGATTATATTTAGTTTTTATAGCCACACCCATTCTATGGAGTGCTTTTACTACACCATAATAAGCTAAAACTGAATAATGATACTTACTGTTATCTCCCCAAGGAACAATATTAGTATTTCCTTGCCCCTTAGAATTTGCACCTTGAGCCATACTTATAGATGTATCCAAAACTGCAATATTTAATTCAGGATAACTTTTTATAGATTTTTTAAGATGTTGTGTGATCTCGACATAACTCCTAGGTATGGCTAAACAAGGCTTTCCGTTTTCATCTAAAAGAAGCTTACCAAACAAAATATCTTCAAGCCTATCTTTATCACTATCAAACTTCCTTGCTTGGACTGGAGCTATAGGCATACTATGACCTTTTTTTGGGCTTTCAGCTTTTATATAAAGTTCTGATGCATGAGCTTGATAAAAATAATCCAAAGCTCTCCAGTTTTCAACAAATGATGGCAAAGAATCTCCTTCTTCATTTCTTCTCATCATTACTTTCTTCATATTATCATTATCAAGAACTCTTTTCATTACTGAATCATCTATTTCTTCCGGATCAAATTCTCCATCTTCAAACTCTTCTGGGACTTTGTATCCCTTACTTCCAGAACCACTTCCTGGAAGAGATTCTGGTGCAGATTCATCCATAAGTTTTACCAAATGCCTAGCAAATTTGTAAAATGTTTGATGCCATCTTTGTTTATTGAAAAGTAATTTTAAATTATTTTGTTTATTTTCAGTTAATCCAACATCCTGAATACAATCTTTAACAACTTCATCTACATTTTCGTCATTAGTATAATAATTACTTAGAAGTTGCTTTTGTTTTTTTCTTCCCCAAAGATCCATATTAAGTTTTACAAAAGATTCGTAAAGAGGAGACAATTTTCTATTGTTTAATTCTCCTTGTTCAGCAAAAAACATAGAAAGACCATTTAGATGGGCATAATTTGAACAGTTCAAATTATCTATAATATCTGATATTACATTTTCCAAGTATAAAGCACCTTGCTGAGAGAATTTGCCTGCCTCAATCATTGCTTTTGATACTGCATCAACTGTTATTTCTTTTCCTTTAAGATCTTCAGGACACCCTAAGCCTGTTGAATCATTCTTTAATTTATGATGGCCAACTTCATGAAAAGCAACATCCTCAAGAACTTTTTTTCTAGGATTCCTTAAGTTTAATCTTTCTGTAAATCTTTTTATATTTTGATATTGTAAAGGATCCCAAGTTGTAGGTACTTCAAAAGAAATATTTCCATCAAGGTGATTAATACTCGCACTAATTGAATCAGCTCCTGAAATTTGTGTAATAGAAACATCACTATCAGAACCTTGTGCACTTACTAAATTTTGTAAGTGTTCTTCAAGTCCGTTGTAATCCATTTCTGTCATTTTCTAATTTTTTTGCGCATGTTCGCCGCTAACGCGGCTCGCCAAAAAGTACCCCACGAGCAGCGTTATTGTAAGAAATGAGGTTGCTAGTGCTAAGGATGAAGTCAATGTTGTTGCAACCGAGCCACGAACACCTTGTTGTCTCCACCTCCCCAACCTTACTAGGAACCCAAACTCTAGCTGGCTTACTAAAATAATCGCCAATCTCAACTAAGATTTCGGGATTTGGCAAACCAGTAAGATTCTTAATATAATTCTTAAAATGTTTCTTCTTCAACGCTTCCTTCAATTCCATGTTACCAAAACCTTTTACCTTAAAATCCAAAGACTGCCTTTTCCCCTGATTAACATCATTAGTCCCACCATGTTCAGGAAAATCACTGTCATGAGGATAATGAATTACTTGTCCCTTGCCTTTATTCCATTTAACAACTGTATTTTGAGTATGCCATCCACCATAACCAGAACCATGATCCTTATAATGCATTAAAACAGCATTAGCATTAGCATCAGCATCAGAACGGTTAGCATACAATGCAACCAAAATATTGCAGCTCAATGCAAAACTTGGCAAGAACAAACCTTGCTGCTCAAAGTGAGTGATTCCTTGATAAGGCGTATAATAT
>JAYEMU010000090.1:0-2424 GCA_034718475.1 Nanobdellota archaeon | reverse complement strand
CACAAACTAAGCTAGTATCCCGTCCCAAAAATTTTGATATAATTTTTGGCAATTTAACTTTTCATGCTACCAGTTTATTATCATTGCAAATATAATTTTCCAATACAGATAATAATGCATACAATGCTTGTGCAGCTTTTTCTCTTTTCTTGGGACCTTTCTCATTCATAATATTGCTTTTAAGTATTCTTTCTTGAGATTTCAAAATATTAAAAAGGTAACTCCAATTCTCCTTTGGAACTTTATTAAAATCATTATTAAAAAGGTTGAGCATTAGCTTTAATTGTTTGGTAAGACTGGATATTTCAAGTTTATCTGCTGAGTCTTTCGATACTGAGGTAAACCTGATAACTGCTTTTGTGTGAAGACCTTTACCATTATATGTCCAGTTAAAAGGATGTGCGAATAAAGTATTCCATTCTTTAAGGAAAGCTTCAAAAGCATCTTTTAGTTCCTGGACTGAACCATAGGAATCATTTAAGACCTTTTTATTCATGATGCCAAACCAAAATTCCACAAGATTAAGCCAGGAACCATGATATGGAGTAAAGTGAATGACAATTCGTTTGTCAGTAGATTTGAGCCATTCTACTCGTTTATGCAAATTATTCAACTGCCTTTCCGGGGGACAGGTAATACCACTAAGTTCCGCTACTGTTTTGCAGAAGGGATATCCACGATGGGTTGAAAGGTTATCCATGACATAATGAATTGTCTCTTTATCAGGGCAAGATGCAACATGGTTTTTAAATATTTTTAAAAAAGTATCTGTTTTATGATCAGGTTGACACTCTGCATAAACTTTACCATTGGCGTTGTTAAAAAAAGCAAGAACATTCATTGTGCCATTTCTGATGTATTCAAATTCTTCAAGCCTTTTCCTGGTTTTATCTGTTCTAATATTGGGAACAAGGCGTTTGAGTATCTGAATCCCAGGGCATTCATCAAAAAAGAAAAGATTTTTTGGAGGATTGGAATATAACTTTATTAAATGCTCCATTTTAGGAAAGAAATCAGGGTCAGTAATATGTAAAAAATATCTGGATTGATGTGGTTTTAAACTGTTCTTTTTTAAAATTCTATGAATGGTTGACTTGCTTGGGCTTTCATTAAGAATTTCAGGGTTTCCTTTCAAATGAACTGCTGCCCATCTCAATGTCCATTGACCTGAATTTGAAAAAGGTTGAGTCTGGCAATAAAACCCTGTTAGTTGCAAATGAAATGCTGAGCTATAAGTTGCTGGACACCCTGAGCGTGGCAGATCAATCAAATTTCCGGTTTCGGTCATCCGTTTATTACTACGGGTAACTGTGGATATGCTGCATCCAATCAATATAGCGGTGGCGCTGATGGTAAATCGATGATTGGTTAAAGCAACAGCTGCCTTCCGGCATGTTACCCTGGAAATATTTGTAATATTAATTCCCTGGTCATTGAGTATCCTCAGCAGTTTTTTTTAATGTGCCAGCTAATTCAGGGAGAGCCTTTTTTATCTTTGCCAATCCCATTTTGTGCATGTGCCAGCGTATCGTTCTCGAAGAGATACATACATTTAAACTGTTATTAATAATCTGTGTAAGCACTTGGCTTGAAATAGAATGACCTGTTACGGCTCTTGCGGAAAAATGTTTAATAAGTTCAGCTTTGATTGACAAATCAACTCGAAAATCCTGTTTTTGTCCCTTACGCTTATCAACAAGAACTTGGGTTGCTCCATTTTTTGCCAATTTTGCAGATAACTCACGACAATGTGCCTTTGTAATACCCAGCACAGAAGAGACAGTTTGTATCGACAATAAATCAGCATGCATTAATGACAATAAAACAGCTCTCAGATGTACGCGATGGCTTTGCTGTATTTTTAACTGACATCCTGATTCTCCAAACTTGATAATACAGAAACCTTCGTGAATTGACACTGATGTTTTATGGCTTTGTTTATCAAGCAAAGGTAACTCATAAACTGATTTTCTTCGATCATGAAAAGCAGGAAGGCCATCTTTCATTACTCTGTTAATTGTAGTTTTGCCTGATTCTGTTGGCATATGCACAAGAGAAGCTATTGTATTTAGCCTTGCACCAAGAACATAAAGAGAAAAAAATAAAAGTTTTTTCAATACTTGTACCGGCATTACCTGCAAAACTTTTTTCATGCGTTTTTGCGATTGGTTTTGCGAGAATGCAATTTTTTGGCAATCCATAATCCTCCATAACGGCAATATTCTGAGCCTATTTTTATAACCTTATTATAATATATCCCTTATAATACAAGGAGCTATAGAGATGTGTATCATAAAAATAGGTTCAAATCAAGTTGTTTTTATGGAAATTAAATTGCCAATATGATGGTCAGAATTTTAGGGACGGGATACTAGGTGTTCAGAATCGACATCAAAGGATTCTATTTCATAAATCAGCATTTTT
>JAYEMU010000089.1:0-2464 GCA_034718475.1 Nanobdellota archaeon | reverse complement strand
ATTCTGATTTTGAGAATTAATTATTGCTGAATCTACTTCTTTCTCTCTAATTTCTAAAGCTAATCCAACTTTATTATCTCCAGAAGTAAAAAACATTTTAACATTATCAGTAAATCTATTAAATCCATAATAAGTTTGAGATTGTTCTTGAGCCAAAACTAAAGGTAAAACTAATAACATCCCTAACAAAAGTAAAACTATCACACTCTTTTTCAATTCTATAAATTATAAATAAAGCATATATATAAATTTATCTTTTGCGAAGCAAAACTAAATGTGCGAAGCACTAAGGCGGCTCACTTTTTTATTAACAACAATTTCTACAATTTTAGGGGTGGGTGGTAGGGGGTTTTAAAGTGTCCTCTTTACTAACTTTTAACTTAACAATTTAGAGAATTTGCAATTGAAACTAACATCGGGGTTAAAAGAAGTTTGATTTTCCCTCGTGAAGCGAAGCGGAACAGAGCTGGAAAATCAAATTTGGATGGAAGAGCCTGCAAGGCTCTGGAATCATTAAATTCCTGTTAGTTGCGTCACGAAGTGACCGAGGGATAGTGCAACGATTTTTGCGAAGCAAAAAATCCCGAAGAGTTTAGTTTAAGTTTATATCAATTCGACCAACGGGAGACTATATATCCGTAGGACGGGGAATTCAAGATTTTTTGTTTCTTTTATTAAAAAAAGAAAAGGGGGCTTTTATTTTGGTTCTTTTTCTAAAAGAACATCTAGGGCTTCTTAAATGATTTCCGTAAAGTTTATATAGGTCGTATTATTAATAATACATATGTATAAAAAAATAAAAATAACTGAAAATACCTTACAAGTTCTATCTCTATTTACGAACGATTTTAGTAGAGAATATTATATTAGGGAAGTTAAAAAATTGTTAAAAATAAGTCCAAGAACTGCTCAGCTTATTCTTGAAGATTTAGAAGATAAAGGTGTTATTGAATCTAAAATAAGGGGCAAGATAAGAACATATAAGATAAAATTAAGTGAGTTCACCAGGAGATATCTTATTTTTGTAGAACAATATAAGGCAATTTCATTTTTAGAAAGCAATCTCATGCTAAAAGAAATCATAGAGAAGATAACTCCAAATATCAAAGGCATAGGAGTTATTTTTGGAAGTTATGTTAAAGGAATACAGAAAAAAGAATCTGATTTAGACATTTTTGTAGCGGGGGATTATAATAAAGAAGAAATTAAAAAAGTTTCAAGAAACTTAGGGATTGACATAAGCGTGAAATGTTATCCCATTAAAACTTTTGAAAAAAACATAAATACAGATATTTTATTAAAGGAGATATTGAAAAACCATATTGTTTTTGTCAATGTAGAGCAATTCATACAAAAGGTGCTAAAAAATGGATAAGATAAAATGGTGTGCTGGAAAAAAAGGAGGATTAAGTTTGATTGAACCAAACTCAAATCTTGCAGAAGCTTACATTAAAAAAGCTGAAGAAGCTCTTGAATCAATGAGAGTAAACATCATAAAAGATTGGAAGATCTCAACAGCGTACTATGCCCTCTATTTCTCGCTTTATTCTCTTTTGACAAAGATAGGGATAAAATGTGAGATTCATTCCTGCACAATAGAATTTGCAAAGAAACTTCTTAAAGATTATTTCAACGAAGAAGAATTAGACTTTACTGAGGATTCATTAAAAGCAAGAATAGATTCTCAGTATTACATTGACAGAACTGTTCCTGACGAGCAATATAACAAAATGATAATCAAAGCTCCTGAATTTTTAGTTAAATGTAAGTCTATTCTTATCAAATTAAATGAAAAGAAGGTTAATGAGATAAGAGATAAATTTCAAGTAGAATTAAATAAAAATGGATAAAATTTTAAAAAAATATAAAGATAGATTGAATGATATTAGTAGAAGAAATAGAGCTATTCGTTTATCTCGTGTAATCAAGAAAAAAACTTTTGATCTTTCTGCTTTAAAAAAAATAGATAAGGATTTGCCTTTGAAAATTATAGAAAATATTGTATATAATGGTCGTTCTGTTAATCTTATTAGAACTAATATTTCAAATAAAGATGAAGAGGTAATTTTGAAATCTATTAATTACCTTCGGAGAGATGTTGAATTTATTAATAAAGAAAAAGGATACTATGAATGTTATTTAGGATATCCTTTTATTCAGGGCAATTTTTATGATGGATCTTTTTTTAGATACCCTTTGTTTCTTTATCCATATTATTAGAAAAAAGATTCTACATTAATAAACTTTCTCAAATAGCGTGACATTAAAGTTTCGTCTTGATTTTTAGCAGTTTGATGTGGATTTTGGCGGGTTGGATGATTTATTTTTGTTTTTTGGTAATATTTTAGAAGTTAGGGCTCTCTTTTTTCTTTGGTTTTGTCTTTTTATTGTTTTATGGCATAGTTCTTTCTAGAAGCTTTTATTGATTTGGAAAAATTACAAAATTATTTTTATGTGGGGTGAA
>JAYEMU010000088.1:0-10715 GCA_034718475.1 Nanobdellota archaeon | reverse complement strand
TTCAAGATATTTGCCTCGCTTACTCTTGCAAACCTTATTCCTACTTGAACTGCTTTGAATTCAAGCATCCGAGTAAACTTTGATATTGTTTTTTTCATCTTGTTTTATCCAACCATTTAAATGGTTGGTTTTTGTTATTAATATAAGAAATAAACAACTGATATAAAAGTATATCCCAAAAAAAAAGAAAAAATATTTAGAAAAAAGAAAAATTTACTTATAGCCTACTTTGGCTAGGTTTTCGATTAGCTTATCTACTGCCTCATGCAACTTCTTCTCGGACCTAGTGCCTGTGCAAACAATTTTCCCATTGCTGAACAGCAAGAAAGTTGCTCTTGTGCCAGGAAGCTTATAGACTAATCCTGGAAATTGTTCAGGTTCATATTCTGCATGACTCAAATCCAAAGTTAATGAATTTAGGTTTAAATCCAATCCTATGCTGCCAGATGCTACCATATTCTGGATAGTGCATTTGGGCTTTTCCTCTTTGGATTTTACTTTAATTTTTGCAACATTTTTAATAATTTGCGCAACAGATTCTTTAACTTTCTTCATAGATTTCGCCCCAGTACAGACAACTCTCCCTGAACTAAAAATTAAAGCTGTAGATTTAGGCTCAGCAATCCTCATAACCAATCCCGGAAATTGTTCAGGATTATACTCTGTATTAGGGAGGGTTTCAGCCAATTTAACTAAAGGCACAGCTACTCCCAAATCAGTTGTCGCAACGATGTTTTGCACTTTTATTTCAAATTTTTTCTTTGACATTTTCTTACCCCCTTATAAATGGTCTTTATAAAAGGAATCTATTACCCTTTATAAAGGTATTTATAAACTGAAGTTTCACAGTTTTCTTTTAAAGGAGGTTAAAGTCTGCACTAAAGATGTTCAACGTATTTTGAAAGGCGAATAAATGGAAACAATATATAAAGTTAAACCCTATTAATACCCCATCAAGCTTTTTTAAAACCTATCTTGAACTTTTTATTTTTAATTTCAAAATCTTCTATTATAGTAAATTTTTTATCTTCAAAAAATAAGGCAGAAACTCCAACTTTTGTTTTAATCTCTTCACTTAAATCTGAAATATCATAATCTGAAACAATCATTAATTCAATCAAATCACTTTTCTTTAGGCTTTTATCTTTCCTAAGCTGTTGCACTCTCCTCGATAATTCCCTAGCATATCCTTCCTTTTCTAATTCATCATTTAAAGAAATATCAATACATACATTGCCAAATTTAAACTCAGAAGAAACTAAATTCTGGGGCAAATTTTCCTTGACATTGATATGTTCTTTGCCTAATTCAAAATCCCCAACAGCCACTTTTCCTTTATTATTAATTTCTTTTAATATTTCAGAGGTTAAGTTGGATAAAATAAAAGGAGAATCCTTTTTGAAATCCTTGCCGATTTGGCCTTTATTTGTGCTTATGTCTTCAGTAACTCCCTGCATTTCAGATTTAATAACAACTTTTTTAACATTTGTTTGGAATTTAATCAAATCCCTCAATTCTTCAACAGCCATCTTAACTTTTTTATTCTTAGTAAGGATATTGGCTTCAGCCAAAGGCCACCTTACACTAATAGACGCTTTTTCTCTTGCAGATAATATTGACTGCACAACATTTTGCACAATGCCAAAATCTTCTTCAAACTCTTCATCAATTAGCTTTGCATCAAAATCTGGCCAATCTAATAAATGAATGCTTTCCCCTTTTAACCCAAAAGCATCTTTTAAATTTAAAAACATTTTTTCAGTCGCAAAAGGTGCAACAGTGCTTAGCATTTTCAATATGCCTGTCAAAACATCAAAGATTGTACCTAAAACATTTTCAGGCTCATCATTAACCTTGTCTCTTGTCAATTGGATATAAGTCCTGCTTAATTCCAAAAATAAATCCTCAATTAATTTTGGGACATCATCAAGCTTATACGCCTCATGGTTTTCAGTAACTTTCTTAATAACATTATTTAATCTGGAAAGAATAAACTTCTCTTCAACACTTTTCTTAATTTTAACATTTTTAGGATTTATCCCAATCAACTTGGCATATTCTATCAAATAATTATGAACATTCCATAAGATAGATAAATTTTTATACCTTAATTTCGCTTCTTCCCAGCTAAACTTAATATCCTCGCCGGCATTGGTTCTGCACATATAGAACCTTAAAGTATCCGCGCCATACTTGTCAATAAGCTTATAAGGGGATATGACATTGCCCAAGCTCTTGCTCATCTTCTGCCCTTCAATATCTGTAAGCATGCCATGCATATAGACATTTTCAAAACAAGGCTTGTCCATGGCCAAGAATGACGCCACCATTAAAAGATTGAACCATCCCCTAATCTGCTCCCTTGCCTCTAAAATGAAATCAGCAGGAAAATATTTTTCAAATGCATCCACTTCATGCGGAAATCCCAGGCATATCCATGAAGCACAGCCGGCATCAATCCAAACATCCAGGACATCAGGCAATCTTTTCATATCAGCACCGCACTTGCATGGAATAACAACATCATCAATCCAAGGTTTATGCAAATTCTCAGGAATATTTTTAGCATTTAATTTAATTAATTCTTCTTTTGAAGCAACAACTACAACTTCGCCGCATTTATCACATTTCCATAATGGAATGGGCGTACCCCAAAATCTTTGTTTGGTGATGGAATTATCCCTTAAATTATTAAGCCAGGAATCAAAGGCATTTTTCCCAGTTTCAGGCACCCAACAAATTTTCTTATTGGCTGCAAGCATCTTTTCCTTAAGGTCTTCGGTTTTAAAGAACCATTGTTTTGTAGCTCTAAACACAACTGGCTCATGGCATCTTTCACAATGGGCATAATCATGCTCAACTTCAGTAACACCCAATAAAGCATCGCATTTCTTCAACTCATCAATAAAAAATTCATCATCCTGCTTGGCCTTCAAGCCAGCAAACATTGCCATATCATCTGGAAATGTCCCATCTTCCTTGAGATTATTGAAAGGCGGCACATTATTTTTATGCCCTACTTCATAATCCTCAGGTCCGCAGCCAGGGGCAGTATGCACTAATCCAGTACCTGCACTTAAATTAACATATTCTTCTGACAATAAAATAGTATGAATCTTGGGATGGCCTTTTTTTAACTGCTTAAATTGCTTAATCTCTTTATGCCAAGGATGCTCATATTCCAAGCCCTCTAAAGAATCACCTTTAAATTCTTCAAGAATTTTATAACCTTTATTAGACAATGTATTAACTACAGGTGCAACTAAGCCTTTTGCCACAATCCATACTTCATCGCCAACTTTTGCCCGGACATAATCCAAGGAAGGATTAACCATCACTGCTAGATTATAAGCCATTGTCCAGGGTGTAGTAGTCCAAACCAAAATAAACTCCTTCTTTTTATTTTTAACCTTAAACTTAACAAATATAGAATCCTCTTTAACAACTTTATATTCGCATTCATGCTTAGCCATTGCAGTTGCGCAATTAGGGCACCAGCTCATTGTTCTCAAGCCCTCATAAAGCCTCTTTTTTTCAAAAGCTTTCTTAATCAAGAACCAAACTCCTTCAATATATTCATTCCTTATAGGCCAATAGGCATTTTCATAATCCATCCATATGCCCAGCCTCCAAAGATCTTTATTCATCATTTGGGCATTTTCTTTTGACCATTCAATGCATTCATTGATAAATTTCTCCATGCCGTACTCAAGAATTTCTTCTTTGGTTTTGAAACCATGTTTTTCCATAAGCTTTCTTGCAGTTGGCAGCCCGTGCATATCATATCCTGCCCTATCCCATACATCAAACCCTTTCATTCGTTTATATCTCATAACCATATCTTTTAGGGAATTATTCCATGCATGGGCAATATGGAGTTTTCCGCTTGTGTATGGCGGGCCCTGTAAGAAATAGAATTTCTTGCCATTTTTTCCTTTTTCTGTTGCCTTTTTATAAATATTATTAGTTGTCCAATGCTTCAATACCAATTCTTCTACTTTTTTAAATTCATACATAGCTTAAAAAGTATGAAAAAACCATTTATAAACGTTTTCATTTTTAGTGACATTAAAAACAAAACTTTATAAACTCTGTATTCTCTTCTTTTAAAAATTAAATATTTGGAGAGTGAATATAAATGGATAGAAGATTTGGAAATAGGCCTCAAAGATTTGAGGGGAGGCGTAGATTTTTTGCACCTGTTAAAGAGGGAGAAGAAATTAACGTCAAAATAGACGCAATAGGTGAAAAGGGAGATGGAATTGCAAAAGTAAGGGGTTTTGTTTTAATCATCCCTGAAGCTAAAGTTGGTGACGAAGTTAAAGTAAAAATTACCCGTGTTCTTAGAAAAGTAGGTTTTGCAGAGGTTATTGGAGATGCAGACGGACCCATAGAAGCAGAAAATAGGGAAGAAACAACTGAAGAACCAGAAGAAGAAACAACTGAAGAACCAGAAGAAGAAACAACTGAAGAACCAGAAGAAGAGACAACTGAAGAACCAGAAGAAGAAACAACTGAAGAACCAGAAGAAAAAACAGAAGAAACTGAATAAAATCTGATAAAAAATACTAAAGATATTTAAATTCTATTTTATTTTTTTTTATTATGTTAACAACTGGTAGCAAAGAAATAGATAATAATTTCTATTACTGTAAAAAAATCAATTGTATATATGGCAAAGCCGCTACAGGCAAGACTAATTTATGCCATTTATTAGCTTCAAGATTTTCACAAAATAAAAAAGTAGTCTTCATAGACACTGAAAACTGTTTTTCATCAAAAAGGATAAGACAATTTTCTTCCGAACCCAAACTGCAAAATATTTTTGTTATAAAAGTAAAATCATTTGAAGAACAGAATAGTGCAATACAGAATCTTTTAGAAATAAAGGATAGAATAAACTTAGTAATAATTGATTCATTGAGTATGTATTATAGAAAAGAGATACAACAAAAGAATCAAAATGCAAACAATCTTTTATCACAGCAATTTAATAATCTTTCAGAATTGACCAGAAATGCTGTCCCCATAATTATTACCTGCCAAGTTTATGATAAATTAAATAGCCAGACCCAAATAGTGGGGGGCAATATGGTCAGGAATTGGGCATCAGTATTAATCAAATTAGAACAAGGCATTAAAAGAAAAATCATTCTGGAAAAGCATCCAAAAATTCCCAAAATAGAATTGGATTTTCAAATAACAACAAATGACATATTTTGTGAGAAAACTTTATAAGGGCGATTCTTATTAATCTAAATAAATGAGGGCACGAGCCAAAAAACTTGCGGGCATCCTGAAAAATTTAGAGGGGAAAATTCTAATTATAGGTCACCAATACAGTGACCCTGATAGTATTGCAAGCAAATATGGATGGGCATACATTATTAAAGAAAGATTTGGATTGGGAGCAGATGTTGCTTATGCCAATGCCTCAAGTGAACAATATATTTCACAATCATTAAATAAGAAGATAGAAGAATACTATAATAAGCCTGAAAAAGAGGCAAGTAAAATCAACCTAAATGATTACAGTGGGATAATTATGGTTGATACAAATCCTTCTTTAAACAATAATCCATTTACAGAAGAGCAATTAAATTTAATTGATGGAAAAAAACTAATAATTATCGACCATCATGGGAAATCAAAAGAAAAAAAAGGATTTAAAAATAAAAATTTATATGAAGATATTGATGAACAAGTAAGTTCAACATCTATTCAGACTATGGAATATTTAAAAGATTTCAATTTGGACTTAAAAAAAAGTAAAAAAGAAGGAATTTTATTGTCTGTTTCTTTATGGTTAGGTGCAGATATAGATTTAAAATCACAGAACAAGCCGCCTTCATCAAGATACTTGTCAGCTTTAAGTTTTATAATTGATGCCATTGGCGAAAAAGGGAAGGAATTAAGGGAAGAAATAGAAAATGTTGAAATCCCTATTGCTGCTTTGAATGCAATAAGGATGGGCTTGAATAATATCAATTTCACAGGACCTTATGCTATTAGTTATGCTGGTGAAATTATTCCTGAACATAAGCATTCAGTTTTGCCTATGTTGGCAGATGATCTTCTTCTAAAAACTCAAGGAATCTCTGCATGCATTAGCTGGGCATTAATTAATGATGAACCTTACGCTTCTGTAAGAAGCAAGCCTGAAAAGCCCCAATCGGCAAGAAAGATTGCTGCAATGTTTGGAGGCTATGGACATTTGAATTCTGCAGGGTTTAAAGCAGATTTGGGCTTTTATATAGATTACCCAGAAGAATCCAAAGATTTAATTGTAAAATTAGTAGAAGAAAAAATTGTTTCGCAAATTGAAAGTAAAACTGGGGCTACCAAAGAAAAGAATGACCATTATTCAAATCTTGAAAGGAAAATTGTCGAAGAACAACTAATAGGTGCCTCAAAAATAAACAGGCAGCAATTACCTGACACTGTAAATAGGGCTAAGGGAAATGCTCTAAAAGATTACGAAAGGTATGGCATTTTTGTCAATGGTTATGCAGGAGACATAATTCCTGAGCATATCCGTTATTTGCCGCACATCGCAGAGGAATTATTGTGTGGTGAAGGTATCAATATAAGCATTGTCTGGGCATTAGTCAATGGACACCCATTAGGCTATGTAAAAACTGATGAAATGAGCCAATATAACGAAAATGAAATATCTTCAATACTTGACAAAAATAATAATTCCAACATCCCTTCATTTATTATAAATATTGGTTTTTTTAAGGGGTATCCAAAAAAAGCAAAAGAAAACATTATACAATTAACAAAAAATATTATTTCATACAAAATTAAAAATAAAATTGGTAAAAGTTCTAAGTAGCTTTTTTAATTTTCTCTTCTTGTTTTTTTAACCATTCTAATTTTTTTGGGCATTTTTTATTTATACAATAATCAAAAGGCCTTTTGCCCTTGCGAATTATTTTAACTAAGGGAAAGCCACATTCAGGGCAGGTTTTTTCAGTAACTTTAGGCAATCCAAAAGGTAAGGAAAAAGTGTTTTTGCATTTGGGATAATTAGAGCAGCCTATAAACCTTGACTTGAATCTTCTAGAATAAAGTATCTTTAATTTCCCACCACAGAGATTGCATTTGCCAACAAAATTTTCTTTTTCCAAAGTTTCAGCATTTGCTATATTGAGGATTTTGCCAATATGAATTTCATTTTCTTTAAATTTTTTTAGGGCTTTTTTAAGAAACTTTTTTGCATTTTTAAGTATTTTATCCTGAGTATTTTTATGTGACCTTATTTCATCCATATCTTCTTCAAAAACTTTAGTTAATTCATCATCAAGAATCTCAGGGCAATAGGCATCAAGAGTTTCAACCGTTTTAATGCCCAAATTAGTTACTTCAATAAACTTGCCTGTTAAGTAATTCCTGTCAAAAAGATTATCTACTATATGGGTCCTAGTGGCTTTGGTGCCCAAATTCCTTTTTTCAAGTTCTTTAATTATAGAGGCAGGAGTATATCTTTTAGGATGTTGCGTTTCCTTTTCATGCAATTCAATCTTTTTAATCTTAAAACTATCACCTTTTTTCAAAAGGGGTAATTCTTTTTCCTCATAAGAAACATATTTGCCGTATAAATTATACCACCCTTTTTCAAGTGTCCTGGTGCCTTTTGAAATAAATATTTCCCCTCCAATATTAATACTTAAAGTTACAGTTTCTCTTAAGGCATAATCACCAAAAGATGCCAAAGTCCGCCTCACTATTAAATCATAAATTTTTTGGTCATCAATTTTAAGTTTTTTGGGCTTTTCGCCAGTAGGATAAATGGCAGGATGGGCCATATCTGTTTTTTTGCCATTGTTAGGAGCAAGACCCTTTTTCTTAAGCAACATGTCACAAAGGAGTTTATACTCTTTTTGTTTGCTTATATTTTTTATAATTTTTTTATAATCTAAAGATGGGGGCAATTGATTAGAACTGGTTCTAGGATAAGATATATAAGAATTGGTATAAAGCTCCTGTGCACAAGACAAAGTATTTTTAGGTGAAATATTAAACTGTTTATATGCCTCAATCTGAAGGGCTGTAAGATCAAAAGGATAGGGAGGCATTTGTTTATGCTGTTTTTCATTAACATTGTCAACAATTCCTTTCTTATTTCCTAATTTTTTAACTATTTTTGCAGCTTCTTTTTTTTCCCAAAATTTATCTTTTTCATGCCAAGCATTAAGCCCCTTGCTAATCATCTCTATTTGCCAAAATGGAATTGGAACAAATGCCAAAATTTCTTTTTCTCTTTTTGTTAAAATTTTCAATGTTGGTCCTTGGACTCTTCCTATAGACATCAATTTAAAGGATTTGGTTGCATTTTTTATTGATAATGTTAAGGCCCTTGAAAAATTTATCCCCCACCACCAATCTAAAATATGCCTTGTAAGACCAGCTTCAACCTGCGGCCAATCAATTTTTTTAGATATATTTTTATATGATTTCAACAAATCTTCTTTAGTAGTAGTTGAAAATTTCATTCGCCTTGCATCTTTTTGATTGCAAGCAAAACGAACAAGATTATATCCAATTACCTCGCCCTCAATATCATAATCGGTTGCAACTGAAAATTTTTTGGCATCTTTGGCTAATTTTTTTATTGCATTAAGATAATTCCGAGTATATTGGGACCCCTTGCCAATTTCATAAGCTGGTTTCCATTCAATATCAAAAACAGGATAAATCCATCCCTTTTTATTTTTTTCAACTAGATTATAAAGATGCCCTACAGCACAAACTACAACTATTTTATTTCCAGCATGTTCAATTTCATAATAAGGGACTTTTTTATTATAGATGCACTTCTTAATCTTTTTTTCTGCCAATGCTTCAGCAATTTTTTTAGCAGCGCTTGGTTTTTCAGTAATTATTAACTCTACCATCTATTAAAGAAGTTCTTGGCAATTACTTTAAATATTTTTTCATTTTGAATTTGAAGAAAAACGTAAGTAGAAAGTCTACTAGAGAAAAATCTCATGAATGTTATAATTTGCATACTCAATGGTATCATCTGGAGATGTAATGCCCTAATCTATGCAAACTTAGCAGACCTAACTTTTTACTTACTAAATTTACAAATCAATAATTTTGCCATCCCTGCCAACATTAATTACCTTTGTCTGGCCCATCTTTTCCTCAACCCCATGTGCTTCATGAACATGACAACAAAATAATATATCAGGTTGAAATTCTTCTATGGCCTTTCTAATCCCTTTGCTTCCTGGAACAAATTTTGAAAATCTTTCCATTATGCTTCCTTCTGGATGATTATGGCTGACCATTATTTTTTTAGTGCAAGCCTTTACCCCATAAAAACCCTTTTTTAAAGTTTTAAATATTTCATTTTCACTTAATTGAAATAAGCCAATATTTGCTGAGCCGCAACCAAAAAAGCCCACATTATTTAGATTATAATAATATCCATGAAGATTTTTGAATTTATATAGTTCAGATAAAAAATTAACTGTTGCTGGGCTTTCATGGTTCCCAGGAATAATCAAAACTTTTTTATCAAAAAGACCTAACAATTGGGATACATCTTCTTCATTATTAGAAAAATCCCCACAAATAACAACCAAATCAACATTTTCCCTTCTGGCTTTTTCAGCTAATTCTTTAGCCTTGCTTCTATCCCCATGTATATCTCCAAAAGCTAATATTTTAGTCATTTTCTAAAGATTTAAAAAAATAAATAGTTTATAAACCTTTTTATCGCTATCCGGGTTCCTAGTTTAGTTTATAAATACCCCTTCAAAGTGCTATATCCATTTTTTGTATTCTCAATTCCAATAATCCCTGCAACAAAATCACCATGTGCTTTGTCTCGTCGATTATCAAATTTTCTCGAAGTTTTAGAAGAAAGAAATTATTCTTTTTGGCAATAATCTTTTAAAAAATATTTAACCCCCAATTTGGCGCCATAGTGACCAAAAAAAAGAGAATCTGCAACACCCTTCTTTTCTAAATCCTTTAATACTTTTTTAGCCAACGGACAAGCTTCAACATCATAAAACCAGTCTTTAACAGATTCATAAGTAGTAATATTTTGATATATTCCAATACCAGTAAAAAGGAATAAACCTGCTACAATTACTAAACCTCCTTTTTTTAATAATTTCCTTATTGTCATTTAAGGTATGAAAATTCTTTCCTAATTTAAATATTTTTTGTAATAGCCACGCAAGGGCGCATCAATAAAAAGTTTTATAAACAATTTAACACCTAAAATTTCAAAAAAATGACAGAATATATTTTAATTAAGGATTCAAGTATTCATAATAAGGGGATTTTCGCAAAAAGGGGCATCCCTAAAGATACAAGAATAATTGAATATATGGGGGAAAAAATAACAAAAAAAGAAGCTGAAAAAAGGGCTGAAAATATTTTAAAAAAATCTAAAACGAATAAAACATTTGGTGCTGTCTATATTTTTGAATTAAACAAAAAATACGATATTGATGGAAACCTAAAATCTAACCCTGCCCGTTATATAAATCATTCTTGCAAGCCTAATTGCAAAACAGAGATTATCAAGGGGAAAATTTGGATTATAGCCAAAAGAAATATCCTGCCTGGAGAAGAGATATCTTATGATTATGGCTATGATATAAATAACTTCAAAGAGCACATCTGCAGATGCGGCTCAAAAAATTGTATTGGATATATAGTGGGCAAAGAACATTGGTCTAAATTAAAAA
>JAYEMU010000087.1:0-2524 GCA_034718475.1 Nanobdellota archaeon | reverse complement strand
CGAGGCGCTTATCTGCTTTCCAAAAACTTCCTTTATATTGTTTACCAATTCACAACTGTAATTCTTTTTATTTCTTGCGTATATTTGAGGAAAATGCCAGCCAATATATTTCTTTACTTCTTCTGTTTTTTTTTAGGAAATCCCGGGTTGCTTAAACTTTTGTTAATCAGCATGTAATAATGTACCAATAATCAGCGCGAAAAATGTACCACTTCTGAAAGAGAAAATGTTAGGCTGAACTCTAAGGAGGGCAGCTAAAATGATACAGCCGGAGGAAGTGATGAACATTAAATCATTAAGAAAACAGGGATATTCGATACGCGCAATATCAAGAATGGCAGGATTACACAGAGACACAGTAGATAAGTATTTGGAGGAAGGAGAAATACCAATATACAAGAAAATTAATAGGCAAAGCAAACTGGATACATTTAAACCATTAATAGAAGGCTGGTTAAGCCAGGAAAATTATCAAGCAAGCCGAATACATGAGCTGCTTATATGTGAAGGATTTGAAGGATCATATGATGTTGTTCAAAGGCATGTAAAAACAATAAAAGCCAAGCGAGATCGAGCTGCATATGTTAGGTTTGAAACAATACCGGGACAGCAAGCCCAAGTAGATTTTGCTGATTTTAAGATTAAATGTGCAAATGGGACTGAATTAACAATATATTGTTTTGTTATGGTGTTAGGATATTCAAGGCATATGTATGTTGAGCTTATTGATAAATGCACAATGACAAACTTTTTGGCGTGTCATCAGCATGCGTTTGGATTCTTTGGAGGAATACCAGCTGAGATATTATATGACAATATGAAAAATGTAGTAATAAAACGAATGTTAAAAAAGATTCAATGGAATAAAGAATTTGAAGCTTTTGCAATGCATTATGGATTTAAACCAATATTAACACCGACATATTCTCCATGGGCGAAGGGAAAAGTTGAAAGGCCTATAAAATATGTACGTGAAAGATTTTGGCGGGGATATGTGTTTACAGATATCGGACAAGCAAATATAAATATACGTCAATGGATAAATACAGTAGCAATTGAACGAATACATGGAACAACAAAAGAAAAAGTTCAAGAACGGTTTAATCGTGAAAGACCATATTTAGGATCATTGCCTCATAGGCCATATGACATATCTGAAAAGGCAAGACGAAAAGTATATAAAGATTGTCAGTTGTCATTTGGAGCTAATCGATACGTAATTGCACATGAATGTGTTGGAAAAAAAGTTTTATTAAAAATTAGAGACGGCATTATACGAATATTTGATGATGATCAAATGATCGCAGTGTATAAAATACCTCCTGGAAAAGGACAAGTAATAGAAAATCCGAAATTTTATCAAAGGTTAAGAAAGGATAAAGAACAACTGCGAAAGAAGTATCGTAAACCTTACGGTAAAGCAAAAGCAACACGAGGATTAGTCAAGCATGGCATGCAGTATGAAGTTATGCGACGGAGTTTATCAGAATATGATTTATAATTACTTGTCTTACGTCGAGATCGTTCGACTACGAGGCTCTCAACGAAAAAAAATACAGGAGGATATAAAAAATGACTGAAATGATAAAACAACGCGTTGATGAAAATTTACAACGTTTAAAATTAAATAGAGTCCAAGAGATTCTACCAGAGATGATTAATTCTGCAGAAGAAAAACAATTATCATACATGTCTTTGATTGATGAGTTGTTAGCAGAAGAAGTGGTAACAAAAGAAGATCGCAGATTTAAGATAGCTTTAAAGACAGCAGGCTTGCCTCATGAGAAGACAATTGACGAATATGATTTTGCTTTTCATCCAAAATTAGATAAACGTACAGTCATGAATCTTTTTGATTTAAGCTTTGTGCAAGAAAAGAAAAATGTAATTCTTTTAGGCCCTCCAGGAGTCGGGAAAACTCATTTAGCAATTGCTTTAGCTGTTAAAGCTGCTGATTTTGGAGTAACCATTTATTTTACAACGTTAGCTAATCTTATGATTAAGCTGAAGAAAGATGCTCTAACAGGTAGCACAGGACGCGGTAGGAGCCATCTAAAAGCTCATATTTTAATAATTGATGAAGTTGGTTACATGCCTATTGATCGAAAAGATGCTCATTTATTCTTTCAATTTATTTGCTACAGATATGAACGCAACAGCACAATTATTACTTCCAATAAATCATTTTCTGAATGGGAAAGATTGTTTGATGACCCAGTTATTGCAACAGCAATTTTAGACAGACTTTTACATCATTGCCATGTAATTAACATAGAAGGCGACAGTTATAGGCTTAAAGAATACAAAAAACGAAAGGAGAATAAATCTAAATGAGGCTCTTTCAAGTGGTACATTTTTGGTGCGGTTTTTTGGTACATTTTTAAACGCTGATTGACATTACATCTCCATAGTCGATAATCCCGGAGTCAGGATCCTGCGCTAAAACAGCCAACATGCTAGCTAAAGCTTTATGGCGTTTTCCAGACCAATTGTTTTCTAAATGATTATCATTTCCCCAATAAGG
>JAYEMU010000086.1:0-10883 GCA_034718475.1 Nanobdellota archaeon | reverse complement strand
CCCTCATCTGTACGTAGAAAGTCAGGCCACAAAAATTATTACGGATAAGGATATTTTGTATTCAAGACTGCCTATTAGCAATACAGATTAGGTGTTCCATGCAATAATTAAAAAGTAGACTTTCTACTTACTGATTCTTTACTTGCTTTTTCATCTTTAAAAATAAATTAACTTAGGAAAAAATAATTTCTTGCTGTGTTTTTGTAATATTAATAAATTCATTGTCAACTATTTCTTTAACCTGCCTTAAATCTATTTTGCCGGAAGCTTTGATTGAAACTATGTATGGGGAATCTAGAGGTTTGCCAATTTCAGTCATTGCAATAACATGAACTTTGTTTAATTCTGCTTTTTTAACTAAATTTTCAGCAATCTTATTAGCAATGGCCTGATATAATTTTTCAGGATGGTTTACATTTTTCCCGAATGGGCATTCATTGCTCATTGGCATTAGAGAAGAAATAATTCCGTAATAGAGATTGCCATTTCCTGTGCAGCCGCCATCACCCATCTCTGCAGATAAGCCTGTTACAGTGAGGTATACTGTAGATTGATCTTCGTAACTATCTAAGGTATTTATGTTGATTATTGCATTTGTTCTTTTTTCAAGATAATTTTTTATGTCATGCTTGGTTTTCCTATAATCTTCTAAATCTTTAAGGCATCTGTCAATAAAAGCCAAAGCGATTGTTAAGGTTATATTCCTGCCTTCCCTAAGACCATTTATTTTAATATCGTATCCTGTTGACTTGAATCTTTTTTTGAATTCTTTACTAACTAAATGTTCTGCTGTTTTCTTAACAAGCTCTGAAAGGCTGCTTGGGGGATAAAATGCCGAGCCTACTGCTGTATCATTAGCAACCGGCACAGTTCTTTTGAAACAATCCTTAAGGCTGGATGAACCCTCTTTTATATCTATCTCCAAGCCATATTCAACATTAAACTCACTCATTAATCCATTGACAACTTTTTTTATAATTTCTTCTACTGGCACTTTTATGTTGCCAACTTTTTTTGTAGCCTTTCCTGCAATTATTATTCGCATGGGATTAATAATTTCTCCTCCGCCAAAGCGAGGTTTGGAAGTGCCGGCAATTAAGAGTGCCTTGTCAATGTTGAAATACATTATTTTCTTAAAATGATTAAGGTAATATTTGCTTAATGCTTGAGAACTTTTTTCGACTAGGGAATTACAGATTGTATCAGGATGGCCTTGCCCCTTTATCTCTACAATCTCTACTTTGGGATTATAATTTGGAAGCTTTTCTATTACTAATTTCACCATGCATAAAATGATTGGGCTAGAAGATATAAAAAGATTTTTGTTTAGGAATAATGCCCATTAATGAATTTTTGCCATTTATTATAAATCTGTAATGCAAATTTATCTTTCTGCTCAAAATCAAATACCTGCAATGCTGAAAGATTGATATTTTTAGTAGTCTTATCTTGAATTGAACAAAAAACTCCTATCTGTTTTGACTTTGATTGATAAATACTTAATTGGCATGCAAAACCATTTTTATTACTATGATATTCATGCATAAGGCTTAATGACAAATCTTTCTTTTCTGGCAATAGAATGCTATCCAAGCTTAAAATAACAAAATCCTTATCAATGGGCTGTAGGAGATAAGAATCATTAAGATAGCAAAAGGTGATAATTTCTTTTATATCATTGCATATTATTGAGCATTCAGTTTTGCATTCTTTTTTAATTATTTCTTCGTTAAATGTAAGAAATGGGAAATAGGATTGTGCACATTTCACTTTGGCTTCAATGCTAATATCCTTATTATGGAGATGTTCAACAAAAGTTATGGTTGCATAAATCTTATCAGTTAAAACCTTGTTATGAAAAGTTAATGAGGCACAGCCTTTTTTTTCATCTTCTGCTAGAAATTTTCTTTTAAAATAATCTTTAATTTTTCCAATAGGAATATTATACTCTTTTGCTAAATTTATTAAATTAATCTTATCTTCATCATCTGTATCTATTAAATATTCGATGTTCCAAAGACCTGTTTCGTCATCAAGGAATTCATGCATTTTTATCTTTTTTCCAGCACCCAAATTTCTCTTTCAATCTTGCTTTTCACTGCATTATAAATAATCGGGAACTGCCTGCTTGCAGTAAACCCGCTCCTATTAATAAGCTTTATGAAATCCATTTTTATTCTTTTGCCATTGTGAAGCCTAAACCTTGGAATAATTATTGCAACTTTGCCCTTGACTACTTTTTTCAATTCATTTAGGAGGTTTGAATAAATGGGTTTTAAGTTATTTAATATTTTGTTTGCTTCTTGTCCAGTCGGGAGTTTTTTTAGTAGCGGTCCAAGGTAGGGTTCAGTAGCGACAGCATCTACTTTTTTAATTACTTTGCTTAATCTTGTACTATCAAATCTAATTACTTTAAAACTATTTTTTAAATGAAATTGTTTTTTCATCCATTTTAAATTCTTATTAGAATCATCAACACATCTTTGATTTATGTCTAAACCTAAAACATTTATGTTCATATAAATTGCTTCCTGCAGCAAGACTCCTATTCCGCAAAAAGGATCAAGCAAACTATCGTTTTCTTTGGCACCGGCAAGATTGATTAATATCTTTGCTAGACGAATTGATATCATTTGAAGCGGTCGCTGCATTGGCCTTGATTTATCCCTCTGCTCTTGGCTTTTAGGATCAAAGCAAGCTATCAATTTTCCGATTTGATTCTTCAAAACAATGATTTCAAATCCATTCCCTAGAATTTTCATGCTTTCACTTGGCGACAAAAAAGTGTCTTTTCTTTTAGATGTTTTTAGTGTGCCTTTAATTCTTTCTTTTTTTAATCTTGATTTAATTAAACTCCTTAAATTCAAATTTGAATTGTAATAACTAAGACCATAGCGAATTTTATTTTTCTCTCCATCATATAATATATCATTTCTTGGATTAAATATTCCTGCTATTTTTATTGTCCCGCCCAATATTTTAATCATGGAATTAAAATCCTGTTTTTCCATAGATACTATTAATCCTTCTTTTTGGCTGCTAATAATTTTATATTCAATATTTCTAGCTTTGAGGTAAGCTTGAAGTTCCAATAATGACAAATCAGGGTCTCTTCCCCAGATAAATATGTAATTTTTCATGCAAATAATGAAATTAGAAAAGTTTATAAATAAATCCCTTTTTCAAAGATATGATTGTTGCTTTAAAATGTAAGTAAGGAAAATAAAATGGCAAAAAAAGAAAAGATTGAAGCTTTAATTGATGGCGGTAAAGCCACTGCTGCTCCCCCATTAGGTCCTGCATTGGGTCCTTTGGGAGTTAATATAGGCAAGGTTATTGCTGAAATTAATAAGAAAACTGAATCATTTAAAGGCATGAAGGTGCCTGTTATTGTAATTGTTGATTCTGAAACTAAAGAGTTTCAAATAGAAATAGGAACTCCGCCTGCATCCCAATTAATAAAAAAAGAATTGGGAATACAAAAAGGATCAGGTATGCCAAATGTTGAAAAAGTAGCAAATCTGTCTATAGAACAAGCAATCAAAGTGGCAAAAATGAAAATAAGTTCTATGTTTGTTTCAACTTTAAAATCTGCAGTGAAATCAATAATTGGCTCTGCAAATTCTATGGGGATTCTTGTTGAAGGCAAATTGCCTACTGAAACTATTAAGGATATTAATGCTGGCAAATATGATAATGAAATTAAAAATGAAATCACAGAAATTCCACAGGAAAAAGTTGTTAGGTTAAAGGAAGAATTAGATTTGATTAACCAAGGATTTGCTAAGGAAGTAGAATCAAGAAAAGCTTCAGCTGAAGAGGCTAAAGCAAAAGCCAAAGAAAAGGAAAGCGACAAAGAAGAAAAACCTGATAAAGCAGCAAAACCTGCTGCTAAATAATTTTTTTCTTTAGTTAAATTTATAAATTAGTTTGATTTTCTATTAAGACATTGGGGCTGTGGGGTAGCTTGGTCTATCCTTTCGGGTTTGGGACTCGAAGACCCAGGTTCGAATCCTGGCAGCCCCACTTTCATAATGATAAACAAAGAATGTTTATGAAAAGGGGATAGAAAGGTTTATAAATACCTCCAAATAATCTTTTTATGTGGTTCGAAAATGACTAAAAAAGTTGGCTCAACTGGGAGATATGGTTCAAGATATGGTAAAAAATTAAAATCTAAAATTCTTGCAGTAGAAAAGATTCAAAGAAAAAAACAAAAATGCCCTTATTGCCATCGAACTCAAGTCAAAAGAATCTCTGCAGGGATATGGCATTGCAAGAAATGCAATGCGAAATTTACAGGTAGGGCATATAGGATATAGGAAAGAATATGACAGGTTACAAATGTTTTCATTGCGGGAAAGATATTAAGAAGGAATATCTGAGAAAAAGAGTTAGATGCCCTTATTGTGGAAGTAAAATTTTATTCAAGCCTAGATCGGCTCATACTAAAGTAAAAGCAAGGTAAAATTAAAATGAATAAAGAATTAGAAAATAAAATGGGGAAGATTCAGTTATTAGAACAAAATATACAAAATTTTTCAATGCAAAAACAAACTTTTCAAGGTCAGTTATTAGAGGCAGAAAATGCATTAAAAGAACTGGATAAATCAAAAGGAGCAATGTTTAAAATTGTTGGAAACATCATGGTCTCTTCTGATAAAGAATCTTTAAAGAAGGATTTGGAATCAAAAAAAGAGATTTATAATTTAAGAATAAAAAGTATTGCGAAGCAGGAAAATTCCTTGAAAGAAAAAATAAAAGATCTTCAAGAAGAAATTTTGGAAGAGATGAAAAAAAGGGATAAGAGTGTTAAGAAAAATGACTGAAGAGATGCTAAATTTAATTGAAGCTTTAACTTTGATTGAGGAAGATATGTCGGTTCCAAAAAATATAAGATTCAAGATAAAAAATGCACTTTTAGCATTGCAGGAAGAAGACAAAGAATTAAGGGTAAAAGCAAATAAAGCCTTGCAAGAACTTGATGATATTGCGGATAATCCTAATGTCCCGCCATATATCAGACCGCAGATTTGGAATATTGTAAGCCTTTTGGCTGGTATTTAATAGAAATATTTATAAATTCAATAATTATTCCTATATTCGCAAAAGGAGAATACATAAAATGAAAGATTTTTTTGAAAAGGTTAAAAGTAAATTTATGGTAGATAATGAAATGGATTCTGACTATCATGATGATTTTGGCGAAGATTATCTAGAAATAGATTCAGTCGTATCAGAAAAAAAGAAAAGTCAAAAAATTAGTGTAAGGCCTTTTGTTATAAAAGAGTTTGCAGATATTAAAATTCCCCTTGAAGTTTTAAGGGATGGGTATACAATTACATTATTAAATATTCGAGAATTAAAGAAGACAGACCTTATAGAATTGAAAAGAGTAGTTAATAGGCTAAAGAAAACTTGCGATGCAATCGGTGGGGATATTGCCGGCTTTGGAGAAGATTGGTTGGTAGCAACTCCAAGTTTTGCAGAAGTTTATAGGTCAAAAACTTTCTAATAATTAATTCTTTTTTTTAGCTTCATCTTTATAGTATAAGCATTCATTATAATCTCCTGCGCCATCGCTCACGCAAGTTATCCTTGTTGCAGCATCGAAAAAAAGCATTGCTTTTTCAGAATTATCCCTTGATTCATAAAATGTGCCTGCATAAAATGCAATTGGCGGCAAATAGTTATTTGTTTCCTTAAACACTGCATCATCCAAAGTATCAAATTGGCCATTGTCAAAATCAATATTCGGATAAAATCTTTCAATAAAGTCTTGGGCATATCCTGAAGATCTTGCCATTTTTGTTGAGTCCCCCATGCCAAATGCTGATTGGATTATTTGGTAATAAGCTTTTGGATGAAATGCATGTACAAACCTTACTTTCTTTGGACATTTATAAGGATCTTTTTTGCTGCATGGGTAGTTTGAATTTATTATTATTAATTCTTTTGCTAGATTATAAACCTCTTCTGAATTAATGCCTTTTTCTATTTTAGCAGTTTCTAAATCTTCTCCTATTTTTTGAGAATATGTTAAAGATACATGGGCCCTGAAAAAAGGATTGCCATAGTATGCATAAAGAAAAGAAGATTCTAAATTTTTAGTTGTTTCCCTTATTTCCTGCTGATTTGGAAATGAACTTGTATGCTTTTGATAGTTTGATATCCTTATAAAATCTACAAGCTCATTTGCATCACTGTATGAAAGATGGCCCCTTTCACCTGAGAGGTAATTCCTAAAATTATAATTATCCAGGAGCTCATTCCATAAATGAAAATATTTTTGAGTGGGGTTTTCACCTTCTGTTTCTGCAAGCTTTTCAGCAAGTGCTGTTTCAATAATAAAGTCTTTTGAGTGAGTGATTGAATCTGTTGCTTTTTCTATATCTCCGGAATGCCTGATAAGATTATAAACAGCATATAGTGCGGCTTTTACATACATCATATAAAATGGAGTTTGATTTATTATCTTTACTTCAGATTTTCCTGAAATAACATCAAATATTGAGATTGATGCAATTGATTTTGTAAATTGATAACTTTTAATCGCCATATAAATTTCGTTTGCAACTGCTGGATATTCTTTGGCGCCGAAGAAATAGCTATGGCCCATTTCATGATACAATAATGGCAAAAAATGGCGTAATCTTAAGTCATTAGGCATGTAAATCTTATCCTGCCCATTACATGCGACAGCATGTTCTCCACAGATACGATTAATCCTATCTTTAGAAACAATTGCAATTTCCATATCTTCAATATCAGGGTAGCTTACTCCTGCTGTACGATTATCGGCTTTTCTAAAAGTTGTAAGGCGGTTTATATATTCCTGAGGTGATCCTGAAAATTCCGTGATATTTTCATCTTTTCCATATTTAGTTTCATCTTTAACAATAATTGCTTTATCTTCGATACTTTCTTTAAGCTCGGAAACCAATTCAGATTTTCGTTCATCAGTTAATTCTGGATAGTCTTTTTTTAGAGGTACAGTTGGAGCAGTTTCATAACATCCTGTTAATACTGTTGCTGCAAAAAACAATGGCGCAACACTTCTTTTGAGTTTTGACCATAAGTTTACCATTTTAATTTTGCGCCTCCGCCAAATTCCATAACTTCATATTCTTCAGAACCAAACCTGTAATGATAAGTGAAATCAAAAAATAATGAAAGGTGCGGCATAACATCAAAAGTTGGCTGCATATTAAATTTTACATGCCCTTCAGCCCTATCATTAATTATATCAGCGATTTTCCAAGAATTAACTTCAGTTACTATTGGCAATGAAAAACGCCAATATCTTGGTTTAACCTCTAAAGAAATATGCTGCTCAAAAATATCCCTTGAACGATCATAGGAAGCATCTTTTTGGCCATACAAAACATCTCCTGCTAAATCCAAATCAAAATATCTTGACTGCAAGGAAAATGCTAATCTTGGCCCGAATGTAGTTTTTTTTATTTTTCCGTCATTACCTTCAAAGATTAATGTATGCTCGTCATGATGTACATGGCCACCCAAACCCAAAAAAAGCCTTAGGTCTTCTGAACTATAAATCTTAACTCTTCCTTCAAGGCTATTTTTAGAATTGATGACTCGTTCAGAGCCGTTCTCTGTTTCAAGACCGAGCGCCTGATAATTGAAATCGAATGATGCTTTTAGGTTCAGCCATTTCAAAAAGTCTTTGGAATAACTGCCTTTTATGCCAAATGAGGAGCCTGTTTCATATTTTCTGCCATTTAAGTCGAGAGTAGTATAATCTGCTTTGACATTAAGTTCGTTCCGGTATATCTTTTTCCCGTATCTATTAACGTCAACCCGTTTTACAGGGATTGGCTTAGTTGGAATCTTTTTTTCAGGCATGCCTTTGGCATTTGCTGCGGTCGGCAGTAAAACTAATCCTGCCAGTGCTGAAACTAATGCATTTTTGAATCTCATATTTTATATATGTACGCCCTTACTATATAAATCTTTTGCTACTATGGGGTTGCAACTATTAATAGCAAAAGTTTTTAAAGAAAATAATTTTCTTGATTTTCATGGACAAACTTGAAAATCAGCCATGCCCAATCTGCGGTGAGAAAAAATGTACCTTGCTTGAGGAAGAGATTGATATACCCTTCTTTGGGAAAACATTTGCTTTTGGGATGGATTGTTCTGCCTGCGGCTTTCATATGTCTGATGTTGAGGCGGCTGATGAGAAAGATCCGGTTAAAATAACTTTTGTTGTTGAAAATAAAAATGACCTTAAGGCAAGAGTTGTTAAATCAGCTAAGGCGACTTTAAGCATACCAACGTTAAGAGTGAAAATAAGTCCCGGTTCAGGTTCTGAAGGATATGTTTCAAATATAGAAGGTGTCTTAAAAAGATTAAAGATTGTAGTTGAAAAACAAAGGGATGCGGCAGATGATAAGGATGTTAAGAAAAAGGCTAAAAATCTTCTTAAGAAAATTTGGAAAATTGAATGCGGGGACATGCCAATGAAAATAATTATTGAAGATCTTTCCGGCAATTCTGCAATCATCTCTGAAAAAGCTGAAGTTATAAAACTTAAGAAAAAAAAGAAATGAAATTAAAAGATTTTTTTCATTATTGGGTTCCACTGATTTTGTATATGGCTTTTATGTTCTATCTTTCATCCTTGTCTTACCCCTTGAAAGATTCGGGGATATTGGAGTTTTCTTTTAGGGATAAGATCTTTCATTTAATTGAATATTTTATACTTTCCTTTTTGATATTCAGGCTCTTGAATTTTTATAGAATCAAGAAAAAATATTTGTATGCGATAATATTGACGACATTATATGGCATTAGTGATGAATTCCATCAGTTTTTTGTGATTGGCAGATACTGCAGCTTTTTTGATATGCTTGCGAATTTTTTAGGCAGTCTGCTGATATTGTTTAGGAAGTTGGTTAAGAAATCATAACTTTTATAAAACAATCTGAAATTACATCTGTAATGGCAAATAGATTTTATTCATCCAAAAGAATATTTAAAGCCCTTATGGCTGATTTGATCTATCCAATCCATCTGTTTCAAAATGAGGAATTGCCTAGTGGAAAATTGCTTTATGATACCCATCACCATATAAGAAGATTTAAGAAAGAAATAGAACTTGAACAAGTTGTTGATGCTTTTTTTGATAGGTGCAATATAGTAAATATTACTAATACGCTGGGCGGCCCCAGTAGGAGAGCGTGCCCTTATGAATTTTTCATTGAAGATGTAAAAAGCTTGAGATTAAAGAAATTTGAGATAAAGATGAGTGATGCATACGCCACTGTAATAAATAATGGCATTAAGAATCTAGTTTTTATTAAAACACAGGAAGTCAGCTGCAGGAATCCTTACAATAAAAATCATTTGATTCATATAAATTTAGTTGGGCATGATTATGTAGCAAATAATCTTAATCCAGAAGATATCCTTAAACTTGGCAATGAAAAAAATTGCATTGCAATCGTCAACCATCCATTTTCCATACCACATAAGTATTTTAAATTTTGGTTTCCAAAAGAGAAGGATGTAAGTTATCTTGAAAAATTATGCAAAGCATACAATCCAAATGTTGAAGAATTTAATATGATGAATACATTGTGGTTGAGTGCTTCAAATTCATTTGCAAAAGATTTTGTCAAGAAAAATAATTTGATTGGAGTCGGCAGTACTGATGCCCATGGCTCAAAATTAAATTTTACATTAAATATGATTGGTCGTGCAGGAACAATCTTAGATGATAATGGAGAATTAAATGATTTTAAGAATTATTCTGGGAAAGAGATAGTTGAAGCTGTTAAGGTGATACTGGAAACTACTGAAGTTAAGATTTTGAATAATCCGATTGATCCGTGGACATTTTTCAATGTCATGTTTTGGAAGGTATGAAATGAAAGAGATTTGTCAAGGATTTCATTCTAAGTACAGTAAAAAAGATACTTTAGATATTTTATTGAATAGAATGCAGGATAAAAGAATTAATGCCTTGGATCTTGATGGGACTTTGCATAAAGGGATAAATAAGTTTAAGTACCGAGGCATAAGCAATGTTGATTTGGCTTTTGCAGTAGCATTAAAATTATTTTATAAGAGGCCAAATAAATTTTTTGGATTCTGCAGAGGCTGTTTAAGAACTAGAAGTTTTGAAAAAAAACTGGATGGCAGCAATATTAATAAAGAAAAATTATTTATTGAATACTTTTTTGAAAATGCTTTAATGGGCCTTCCTTATACTTTGGTTAGGGAAGCATCCAAAAACTTAGATAAATTAGCTTATCCTGGTGCAAAGGAAAGTGTACAACTTTTATCAGGGGTTTCAGAATTCACGCAAATAATTACAAAGAGTTATTTTATTAGTCTTGAGCCTTATCTGAAGTGGTTTAGGGGAAAAGGTTTGAATATTGGCTGCTTCAGCAATCATTTTTGGGTAAAAGATGGAGAGATAGTGGGATTAGAGGCTTATGTGACAGATAAAAATGACAAATATAATTTGATTTGCAACCAATACCTGCCTTTTGATAGCTCTTTTGTTTTTGGTGATACTGATGATGATGCTGTGATGAAAGATGCTTTCAATAAAAAAGGCATAAAAAGCTATATGTTTGCTGTTGATCCAAAACAAGGCTTATCTTCTAACTTGATGCAAAAAGCAGATTTTTTACTTGAAAATTGGCTAGGCTTCTATTCATTATTAAGCCAAAACTTATATTAAGCAAAAACTTAGTTTTTTACGAAAGTGAATGGGAAAGCCCATGAACTTTAGTCGTGGGATGAGAAAGAACCAATAGGTTTAAATAATAGTTTGATGTCATAGATATAATGGTAAGCAAAAGATGGAAACATTCAAACACATCAGTATTCAACATAGGATATCATTTAAT
>JAYEMU010000085.1:0-10935 GCA_034718475.1 Nanobdellota archaeon | reverse complement strand
TTTGCTTCTTTCTTTTTCATTTTGTCCCCCTAATAAATTATTGCAATAGTTTTATATTTAATTTGGCTGAATCTGATTTTACCTGGATCAGCAGTTTGGTTATTATCGCCTTTCAAAATAAAATATCTGCCCCTTTCATCTTCACCGATTTCAATAACTCTATGTACAACTAAAGTATCATTCCAATCAGCATTATATGAAACAATATCACCCACATTTATTTCATCTTCAGATTCAATGATTATTTCTAGGCCATTAGACCACTCATCAAGAATAGGTTTCATGGAACCTGAATTTTCGTAAGAAACCCATGTGGCACCCTCAACTTCTAAAACAACTTTATCTCCATAAACTTTTATCTGGCTTTCAGCAACAGTATCTGAGGGAGCATGCTTCATTGAATCTTGAAAGATGGCCCCTATTGGGTTGCTTGCAAATGTTATTAAAATTGATAACACAGATAAAAGAACGATTGCAGATAAGATAATCTTTTTTATCATTTTATTACTATAGAATGATAACTGATAATATATAAACTTTTTGGTTGGAGCAAAGTATAGAAAAATGACCGCGCAAAATGAAGTTTAAAATCAAAAAGTAAATGAAACTCCCAACCGCAGCAAGCTGCGGGATAAAGCCCAAGAAGGAATTTAAAAAAATAAAAAAATAGAGGTTTAGCAGGAACCGTCAGGTCCTGCAGATTCAGCAGTTAGAACTTGTCCGCATTCTGGTGGCGCATCTTCAAAAGCAGCACATAAACCATTTTTATACTCTTCTGGGCTTCTTCCACCTTTATATGCTTCACCATCTATAAATACTGCTGGTGAACCCCGCACACCAAGAAGATGATTCAATTCTAGCTCTGCCAAGCCTAATGCTTCTCCTCTTTCTTCAAAGCATTTTTCAATCTTTGCAGTATCCAATCCAAGATTTTCTGCAACTCCTGTCCAGCAGACATCAGCATTTGTGTAGCTGCATTCTTTATTCATAGCTAATACAAACTCAAAATATTCATCCATTCCAAGTTCTTCAGCAACACAAAGTTCCCTAATTCCTTGATTCATTTCCTGGACACCATGCATTGAACATAGCTTGCTCTCTTCATCCATGCAGAACTGAGGCCCACCACCTTGATAATTGCTATAAACAACATAATGGGGATTAAAGTCAGCCTTATCTTTCAACAATTGATAAACTGGCTCAATGCCTTCTTCAGCAATATTTCCAAAAGGACAGTAGCTCATAACATAAAAATCAATTTGCGGCTTGTTGTCACCTAATTGAACACCAATACTTTCCAAAAATTCCTGCCTTTTTTCTTCATTGACATAACGGCTTGCACCAGTGGTTGCATCACTCAATTTATAGCCATCAAGAGTTTTTTCAAATGCAGACTGCATTCCTGGATCTGGCCAAAGTTCTGTTTCTTCAATATTCTGAGTAAAGAAATATGCTGGGACTACTTCAACTCCATACTTCTCAATTAATGCTTTTCCTTCTTCTGTATTAACATCGACATTTACAAATTCAACGCCTGGAAAGAAATTCCTAGTTGCTGCTACAATCTGGGAAGTGTCGCAAGTAGAGCATTTTTCATCATTTAAAATTGTAACTTCTACATGAACAGGATCCCTATAACTGCATTTTCCATTATCGCAATCAGAAATTTTTCCTTCACGCATTTCACAATCTACAGGTGACCCGCACTCAGGCACATCAGCACAAGCAGGATTGCTTTTAAGGTTTTGGCATAATGCAATTTGGAATGATTCTGGAGTCCTGCCTCCATTATATAATTCTCCATTCAAGTAAATTGTAGGGCTTCCCAAAGCGCCTATTTCCTCACTTGCCTTAAATGATTCCCTTAAAAGGTTATATCCCTCTCCAGTATTAAAGCAATCTTTTATTAGTTTAACATCTATATCATTTTGACCAGCACATCTTTCCCAATTCTTGTCAGCGGACATTATATCCTTATTTTGGCAGGACAAATAATCTACCAAGCCTTCAGGGAAATGTTTTTGTATGCAAAGCTGCCTCATATTCTCATTAACTTCAGCCTGGCCATGCAATGACATAAACTGCCCTTCCTGCTCCATGCCTATAAAATAAATATTAAAATTTACTGCGGATCCGAATTTTTTAAGAATCGGCGCTACTGCCACTTCCACCTGAGTTCCATAAGGGCATTGCGACATAACATAAAAATCCAATTTTGCTTCTGCCTCCTCATTAAAAGATGGAATTGCTGCAAAACTTCCTGTTTTCAAAAAAGAATAATTATCTGTAAAAAAGCTTCCTACAAGAAGAATAAAACAAACTACAAATAGTGTTTTCCACAAATGATGTCTTTTAAAAGTTTTTAATGCTAAATTCATTATATTACCTCCAATTTATTAAGATGTTAAACTAACCACTAATATTTAAAGATTATTATAATTAATTCATCTATTCGTATCTTAGGGCTTCAACCGGCACTAACTTGGCAGCCCTCAATGCAGGCAATAAGCCTGAAATCACACCAACAATAAAAGAGAATAGTAAAGCAAATACAATCAGTTTGGCATTACAGGTTATAGAAATTAAAGCAAAACCAAATTGCGCCGCAATAAGTTCTACGGCATAAGCTAAAAATAAACCAAAAAAAGTTCCAATCACCCCCCCTACAACACCAACTAATCCTGCCTCTGTTAAAAACATAAAGGCAATATCTTCATTCCTTGCTCCAATTGCTTTCATGACACCTATTTCCCTAGTCCTTTCCTTGACAGAAGTATACATCGAATTCATTATGCCTATGCCTCCAACAACTAATGATATGGCAGCTATGCCCCCAAGAATAAATCTAATAATATCCATTATTGAACCCACTTGCTCTAGCAATTGTTCTGGAGTAAATACTTTAAATGCTTCATCCCCCCTTGACCTCTTAAGTTTTTTCTTAATAACCTGGGCAATATTTTCAATATTAGCCCCATCCATAATCTGAACCCTAATTAGAGATACGGCTTTTGGTTCGTCAACTAAATCCCTCAAAGTGTCCAATGGCATCATAATCATTGAATCCATTTCATCTACTCCAATTTTTTTCAAAATGCCGGCAACCTTGAATCTTTTTTCATTTAAGGAAATGGAGCTCCTTACCTTAACTTCCTTATCAAAAATTTCATTAGCAATATTATAACCAATCATTAAAGAGTTCGCTTCACTTTCAGAATATTTTCTGCCTTCTTCAAATTCAAGATTCAAATCAGCAACAACTTTTTCTGTCTTGCTAAGTGGGGAACCCAAAACATTTTGATAAATCTCTTGATTGCCAAATCCAACCTTGACCCTTTTATACAGCATGCCTTCAGCATAGTCAACTCCAATAATTTTTTCAACAACGTCAACATCATCATTTGTAAATCCACTTGAGCCTGCTGAAGGGCCCCTGAATCCTTTTGGTACAATCCTAATGCTATTGACCCCCATCTTTTCAAATTGCTCTTGAACAGCATTTTCCAAACCATCCCCTAATGAAATTAATGCAACAATTGCACCAATTCCTATAATTATTCCCAAGATTGTCAGCCATGCCCTTATCCTCCTGTGCTTCAGGCTTCTAAATGCATACATAAAATAATCTTTAATCACTGGCCATACCTCAACGCTTCTACTGGATTTAGTTTTGATGCCTGTTTTGCAGGGAAATATCCGGATAATGCTCCAACAATGAATGCAAACAAAATTCCAAATAATAAAAGTTTCCAATCAACCATGATTTTCAATAATTTAAATCCTTGCTGTTCAGCAACAAACCCAACACCGTATGCTACAGCTAAGCCTAAAAAAGCCCCAATTACTCCGCCAACAAAACCCATCATCCCTGACTCATATAAAAATATCTTTAATATCTCATTATTGGTTGCCCCAACTGACTTCATAATGCCAATTTCCCTTGTTCTTTCCAAAACATTGGTATACATCGAATTCATTATCCCAATGCCTCCAACCAGCAGGCTTATCGCTGCAATGCCTCCTAAAACAACCTTAACAATATTTAATACATCAGACATTTGTGAAAGTATCTGGTCAGGTGTCAGAATATTAAAATCCTCATCATCTCTTGACCTTTTTAAAGCCCTTTCTGCTTTCACTGCCAAAGCATTTATATTTATTCCCTTTTTAGCCTTGGCATCTATAACACTAACTTCTTTGGGCTTCTCAAATAAAGCCCTGAATGTATCAATTGGCATAGTTATAGATCTATCATCATCTGGAGAACCCAATTTTTCAATTATTGCCTTTACCTTAAATCTTTTGCCATTAATTTTTAAAGCATTGCCAACCCTTACATCCCTATCAAAAAAATCATGAGCCACATCATTCCCAATAATTAAAGCATATTTTTCTCCGCCTTCAAAGAACTTTCCATCCTCAAGCTCAAAGTCCATATCCCCCCAAATTTTGTCCATGTCTTTTGTGTTCATGCCCATTATTGCTTCAGAAAAAGCCATTTCATTTCCAAAATACACTTCATTTTTGGTCATGATATATGGATTGACCCATTCTATGCCTTGAACATTTTCAATAACTGCAACATCATCTATTGTCAGCCCCTCTAATTGATAATTTGTTATATCTGCTGCACCAGGAGTAATAAAAAGCCGATCCGTGCCCATTGTTTCAAATTGTGAAACAATTGCATTTTCAAGGCCCTGAGAAACAGTAATTAAAGCTACAATTGCAGCTATTCCCACTACAATTCCCCAGATAGTAAGCAATGACCTTAACTTTCTGTGCTTGAAGCTTCTGATGGCAAATAAAAGATAATCCTTCATTGTTACAATTTTCGAAAGAATATCTTTATTTTTTTAGGCAGCCTCTTTATATTTCTCCACCTAAACCACATGAAAAATCTAAATACCGCCAAAAATGTATCTTCCAATCCTCCTTTGAGTGCCAAATCCAAAGCTTTCAGCTTTCGCCAATTTTTGATAGTAAAATAGATGAACAATATTATCAAAATATAAATTATTGGCATAACAAATGATGTAGTATCGCCATCCAATCCATATTTCCTCAATTCAAAAATCGAATAAATTGGAAGTTTCAATGATACTTGCTCCAGCCTTTCATTATTATATGCATCCTTATACTGCAATTGCAATTTTAAATCTGCATCGTCCTTAACATTCCCTATATGAAGTCTGAATTCAGCTGTTTCAAAATCATCACTTTCAAGATTTCCCAAGTACTCCTGATTCTTGCCCAGCACAGTATAATCTTCCGAATTTAAAACTTTTAATAGCATATATTTTACATCAGAAGGGCCTATGTTAGAAACGCTTACAACAACATCTCCTGACTGCCCTTTTTGTAAAATATCAAAATCTTCAATATTTACTTCAAGATCCGGAGTAGCTTCAACAATTAGCCCAATAATATCATTTTTAGTAAATTCTGTTCCAGCATCATCATAATAAGATAAGCTTAAAGGAACTTTATAGACCTTTGAATCTGCAGAAGCCAAGGCAATAATATCATATACAACTTCAACACTCTCCCCTGAAGCTATGCTTCTAATCTTTTTTTCAGTTGTAGAATGTATAGGTGCAAAAGGCATAGTTGATGCTGACAAGTCTATTTGTGCAGTAATGTCCCTTAATCTTGACAAGGCATCATTCCTTAATGTCAAAGTAAGCTTTGCTGCATCGCCTGGCTTTATTTTTTCAGGTTCTAAATCAACAGAAGCAACAGCAATTGTAGCAGAAATTGCTTTTACATCCAATTCAAGAGGGGCAGAAAGCATGCCTACTTTTTTTATATTTGAAAAGAATTTAAACCTTATTTCATTAGGGCCAGGATTGGCATCACCATCAACCTTAACCCTATATCTAACTGTCCTTGATTCAGAAGAATCCATTGTTCCAAATTCTTTAACCTTATCTTCAGGAGAAGCAGCAGAAAAAGGGAATTCTTCCTTTAATTCTAATCTTACATCAAACAGCCTAGTGTCGCTTAAGCTTCCCTGTGTTGTTACCTTGACCCACAAGTCCATTATCTTTCCTGGCTCTGCTGGCGCAGGTTCTGAACGCAGTATATCTAATTTAAAATGTGTGGATGTCCCAGTAGCGATTATTGTCCCAACAGCTGAAACTGAACCAACCAGAAAAACAGCCATCAATAATAAAATTAATATTCTTTTCACTTTATCCTCCCTTGATATGATTTTTATAATCTTCAATTATTTTTCCATCTTTTAGGCTTATAACCCTTTCGGCGCCTTTGGCAATATGCAGGTCATGAGTTACAAGAATTATTGTTTTGCCTTCCTTATCATTTAATTCATTCAACAGTTCCATAATGTGAATTCCTGTTTTGGAATCTAAATTTCCTGTTGGTTCATCTGCCAATATCATTTCTGGATCATTTGATAATGCCCTTGCAACAGCCACCCTTTGCCGTTCACCCCCTGATAATTGTGAGGGCCTATGGTCAAATCTTTCTTTTAGGCCAACTTTATTTAAAAGGTACTTTGCTCTTTTTTCTTTTATTTCCTGCGGAAAATTTTGGAAAGTCATTGGAAGCATGACATTCTCCATTGCATTAAGGCTGGGTATCAAATTAAAAGTTTGAAAAATAAATCCTATTTTTTTCCCTCGTGCCAAAGCAAGTTGCGATTCATTCATATGCCTAATATTTTGTCCATCAAGCAGTATATCCCCTTTTGAAGGATTATCCAGACAGCCGATCATATTCATAGTTGTAGATTTTCCAGAACCTGATGCCCCGATAATGGCTGCAAATTCACCTTTTCTAATGTTAAGGGATATGCCTCTAACCGCAGCAACCTCCACTTCCCCCATCTGGTAAACTTTCCAGACATCCTTGAGTTCAATTACTGGTTTTGGCATAGAATTACTAACTAGTTTAAATTTAAAAAGTTTATTGTTATAGGCAAGTAGAAAATCTACTTTTTAATTATTGCATGAAACATCTAATCTGTATTGCTAATAGGCAGTCTTGAATACAAAATCCGCGTATCCTTAATAATTTTTGTGACATGACTTCCTACGTGCTGTTATAGCCCCGCCAGGATTCGAACCTGGGTCTTTGCCTCCAAAGGGCAAAATGATTGGCCACTACACCACGGGGCTTTATGCAGAATATAAACAACAACCCATTTATAAATTTAATTATTTCAATTTAATCACAAAAAAGATTTCATTAGGTATTTCAAACTCTTTATATTCATAATTTTTAATAATTTCCTTGAACCATTTCAACCGATTTTTACTGATATTTTTCTTGCCACCTAAGCTTTTTGTTGCAAAGCTAATAATCACCCAACGGGCATTAAGCCCCTTTAATATCTCTTCACTAACATCCTTTTTCAATGTCTCCAAGGTATCAAGCAATTTGAAAATAAAGCAAACATCGACTTGCGGCAGATCCCCAACTTTAGTTAAATCCTTAACAATAGCATGTCCCCTAACATGAACTTTCTTAAAATATTTATTTAAAAATATGACATCATTTTCAGTCAGTTCAACAGCACAATAATTTTTAATTTTAAAATCCATAAAAGGCATTGATAAGGGATTAAAACCTGCACCCAAGTCCAATATTGTATCCATCTTGTCAACCAGGCCCACAATCTTTCCATAAACTTCAAAATAATATGGGAGCCTTTCTTTGGTCGAGGCATGTAGTTTCAAAAGTTCTATATGGGCATCGATGTCTTTAAGCCCTGATATATCTTCAAGCAAAATTTCTTTAGTTAAAAAATCTTTATCCTTAAAAACTCCATAAACCTCTCTTAGTATTTTTCTTAAATCCTTGATGGTTTTTTTATAATTTTTGCTTTTGGGATTACTGATCCAGCCAATATTTTTATTGAGATGAGAATTAATCTTAATATATTCCTTCAATAATCCCAAAATGAAATCATAACTTAAATCATTCAGCTCTTTCTTTTTTCTTATATCTTCAACTAGCTTCCTTAATTTCATGTTCCTTTTCAAAAACTCTTTTTTCAATTTCCCTTATCTTATTTTCCAGCCACCTGTAAACATTGCCATGCGGTGCTCCAGACAAAAGCATGTCCACAGCCCTTCTTGCAATTGACACTTTTTCCACTTCGCCAATAATTCCAACAGTTTTATGGTAAATAATTATTTTTGTATCGGTTAAATCCTCTATCATCTTTCTGGCCTTGCCTTCTGAACCAATAACTCTGCCCCTAATCCTTCGCTGGCCTTTCTTGGATTTTCCTACATATTCTGTAATGTTTAAGATATCAAATATACAACCCTCTTGAAATAATTTTAATGCATCTTTTGGGGCAAACCCTCGCCCTATGGCTGAGACAACATCTTTGGTAATATATAACACAAATGAATCTTCCCCAGAAATTATCACATCGCCCTCTTTTGAATCTACATCGATAATGACATTGGCCTTATTTTCAATCTTCTTTTTAATTTCACCCTTTGTTCCGATTAATACAGCAATCCTTTCTTTGGGTATTTTTAATTCTTGTTTAAACATTTTTTAAGTTCCTCTTCAGCATTTAATCTTAAACCCTGCTTATTGAAAAATCTGACTAAGTTTTTAATATCCCTTTCCAATAAGCCTTTGGCATTAGGATATTTTAAGGTCACAGCATGTGAAAAATCAATCATTATTGGTTCTTCATCCAAGTTCAGAATGTTGAATTCTGAAATATCTGCATGGACCAGGTTTGCTTTATGGTAAAGGTCTTTAAGGGATTTTATAAGTTTTTCGTAAAATTTTTGAGGCTCTAAGGGTTTTTGTTTATTGAGCTGTTTTGCAGGCCCTCCATTACCAATAAAATCCATTACTACCATATTTTTATAGGCAACATGTGGGCTGGGAACTTTTATTCCTGCACTTCTTGCTTTCATGAGGTTTCTGTATTCTTTTTTTGCCCAAGTCTGGATTATATTCATTTTATTCCTTTTCAATCCAGCAAACCTTGGATCAGAAGCCATATAAAAAAACATTTTTTTAAAATTAGAAGACTTGCGATATATTTTCACTATGACTTTTTTATTTCCCTTTAATGCAAAAAAGACATTGGCTTCCTTCCCGATTTTGACTGTGCCTTTTAATTCATCAAAATATTTCTGGCATGATAATTTATATATGGCTCTCAAAGTAGAATCATCAAAAACATTTTCATATGCCTTGAATTTTTCCTTTGCTGATAAATTTTTTTTAAATTTGGCCATGGGATATTATTTAACAGTATTAATGTGAAATAATTTGCTAAAACTCCTCTAGATCCTCAATTACCTCTTTAATATATCCTTTTCTTTTAAGCCAAGCAACTTGATTGGGCCTGTATTTATAAAGAAGGTCTCCTTTTTCATCGCCGCCATATTCCCAAGGCTCAACCAAAACATAATTGCCTGCCCTAACCCACAGCCTTCTTTTGAGCCTGCCGGGAATCCTGCATAGCCTTGTTTTTCCATCAAAACATCTTACCCTCATCTTTGAACCGCCTAAACGAGTTTCAACAATTCCGATTGATTGCTTATCCCTGGGCACTTTAACCCTAAATACCTGTTCAGGAACTACTTGTTTTTTTTTCGCCATCTATTACAAAAAAAGAATCCTCTTTATAAACCTTTTTAATTTCGCTGTAATCTGAAAAGAATTGTCGCCCTATAAAGATCTTTGCTTTTAAGTTTGTCCCTAGTATGCAAAGTTTTTGTTATTTTCATTTCGCCCTTAAATGTTTTTTTTAATTTGGCACCAAGAGTTCTGGCAAATTTCTGAGAACTTATATACAAATCAATACCTGATTTTAGTTTAATCACATTTGAAATGAAAACATTTTTTCTTTTTTTAATCTGATTTTCGATAAATCTCACGACTTCTTCATCATAAGGCCTCAATTGGATTACTGCTTCAAAATATTTATTTTTAGAATAAACCTCTGCTTTCATAATTAAAACACCTGTGCATGCGGCACTTTATTTATCTCTATGATGTGCCCTTTGGAAATTATTTTTTTATTCAAGGCAAATTTAATAGATTCCTTTCCGACAATATTAATAGTTTTGGCAGAATCAACAAAATTTAAAATTCTTTTCTCGTCCATTGCCTCCCCTCCATAAAAATTTTCATTAACATCCAAGCATAGCCCTTTTTCTTCAAATTTTTTGCCAATAAGGGATTTGTCGCAAATTGCCAGAACTTTGCCCCCATCATGAATTTTTACTATAATCATTCTAAATGAACTCCAATTGTATTTTTGTTTTTTCCTTCAAAAATTTTTCATTAAAATTATCTAGAGGGAAAGTATATTCCTTCAAGTTTGTTATATCCCTTTTATACATTTTATAATTTGGTTTTTACTGGATTTTTTGCCCCGCAAGCCATGCATTTCAATATTATAATATTTCCTTCTTTGACAAGTTTAGTATCTGGTTTTTTGCAGTCATAGCATAAAACAAATTCATCAGCATACTTGTTCAATTTTGTATTAATTAATGAAGATCCTATTTTTCTTCCCAATACAAGCCTTGCACCCTCAATTTTGGCAGGGGTGGCCAACTCCCTTTGCAAATATTTTAAAATGTGTTCTGGCTTCCGGGCTAATTTGCCGCAAATAATCATAAAATTAGTGATTACTGTTTTATGGCCTTGTATGTGACCTTTTACTTTTGGCATTTCAAATCTTTTGCCAATTTTTAGACCTTGTGGCAATTCATTTTTTGCTTTTTTTAATAATTCTGAATATTCTGCCATTTCAATAAAAAGAAATTTCTTCCGTTTATAAGGTTTGCGGACAGATTGCTGTGTGGCATGATTAAGGATTATTAGCAGAGCTCTTGCTAATTTGGGTATCTTAACTTCCCAAATCTTTTATCCTCTGGTATGCCCAGAACTTGAGCTTGGCTTCATGATACATATTTCGTT
>JAYEMU010000084.1:0-2556 GCA_034718475.1 Nanobdellota archaeon | reverse complement strand
TAATAAAGCCACAGCATAAACATTACAACACTACAGCTAACTAAACTGAATTTCAAGCCGAATATCATAGCAGTCAAATAAATCAAAATTTTTCCTAAAGTTAAGCCTAATTCCCTGAAAAGAATAAATTCAACTCCATCTGTTTCACTAACTTTATCATAATATTTTGAAGCAAAGGGCACATACCAAGTGCTGATTGCCAAGCCGCTTACAGTTGTTGCAATAAATATTGAATAAACAGAACTTAAAAAAATCCTTGCAATCCAAGTAATTGAATCAATCAATGTGCCAATTTTCAATAAATTATCCTTGTTTATTATATCTGCAAGATATCCGGCAAATAGTTGGAAAACAGATTCAAATAATGCAACAGCAGAAAATATTCCGCCTAATGTAATATATGATCCCAAAATTAAAAATATGAAAATGGGCCAAAGTGAACTTGCACCTAAACGATAGCCTTCTGAGAAATATGTTAAAACTTCTTTATATGACCTCCCTTTTAAAATATTAATGATTTTAAAATCTTTGCTAAAATGCTCATCCTTTAACATGAATAAAGGGATGATGGATAAGAATAATATTATCCCACAGATGCTATAGAGCATAGTGAATCCAAAAAAAGTGGCAATGAAACCGCCTAATGCAGGGCCGGCGATTGTAAAAAAACCACTCAATGCAAATCTTACCCCCAGCTCAGAACCCCTCTTGTCATGGTCAGAAGATTCTGCAAACCGCTTATGATAAGGCAGCCAATACATTGAAGCTCCAAATCCGCCTATGATTGCAATTAAAGTCAATGGTATTGGATAGGACTTTAAGCCATTAAGCATTAAGATATAGATAATTCTTACCGGTACGCTTAAGATTGCAATTTTGTTTAATCCAAACTTTGCTATAATTTTTCTTAATAATATAAATGAAATTGTTATTGATAATGAGGTCATGATTAAGTAATACATTGCTGCATCAAATGAAAAGCCGATTTCTTTTATTAGATAAATTGGAACAAAAAGGCCTATCATAGAAAGAAAGAATGTGTTTAATGCCATTGAAATGAAAAGGCCTAAAATTTTTTTATTTTTGATAAAACTAAAGTGCAAAAAAATATTTCTAGGATAATGATGTATCATAATTCTTTAATGATTTTTATGTTATTAAAATTTTGCATTATGGTTTTAGGAGTTTGCTGTGATAAAAAATTAAAGCCTTGTTGGATATTTTTAGATAGCTGCAAATCCACCAGAAATACTTTGAGACATCCTACTAAACCTTTTTCTATTATCGTTGGAAGGAAACTCCTGCAGACTTTAGTCTGTAGATGAATTCCAACTCCATTCTTATATAAAAATCATTTATTGGCTTCTTATTTTAGGAAAGTTTTTTCTTCGGAAGATGGATTTATCGCATGATTCTCATCATCTGCTTGAAGAGAAATAATTAATGCTTGCAGAACTTATACGCATTATATACTGCAACAACAGCCTCTGCAACACCAGTTACAGCTTGCTTAAAGCTTCTGTCAGTTATATCACCAGCGGCAAAAAATCCTTCAACATTAGTGCAAGAATCTTTGTCTGTGGCAATAAATCCCTTCTCATTCAACTCAACACTCAAAGGTTTCACTAAACCAGAATTTGGGATGTGGCCAATAGAAACAAATACGCCATCTACAAATAGTTCCTTGCTATCATTGAATTCTTTGTCAAGAAGAACTTTTTCAAGTTTTTTCTGGCCAACAAGGCCTATAACATTGGTGTTATAAAGAATTTCAATATTCTCTTTTTTTTCAAGAGCCTCTTGATTAATTTTTTCAGCCCTTAGCTGACCTCTACGATAAATTATATAAACTTTTTTTGCAATGTCTGATAATATCAAAGCTTCGATAGTAGCAGAATCACTGCCTCCAATTACAGCAACAACTTTATCTTTGTAAAAGGCACCATCGCAAAGTGCACAATAATGCACACCATTATTCTTTAAACTTTCTTCATTGTCAATGTTTAATTTTCTTACTTCAGTGCCAGCGGCATAAAGAATAGTCTTAGCCTCATATTTTTCTTTCTTATTAAAAACTTTAAATCCTTCATTAGTTTTTTCAATTTTATCAATTATCCCATTTTTAATTTCAATGTCATAATCTTTGGCATGCGCTTCAATCTTTTGTGCAAGCTCCAAGCCGGAAATGCTTTTGAACCCTGGATAATTGCAGACTTCTTTTGCCCAAGTGATCATGCCGCCTTTAAGCGGACCTGTAAAGACTAAGGTTTTCATGCCGAACCTTCCAGCATACATTGCCCCGGAAAAGCCAGAAACCCCTCCGCCGATTATAATTAAATCATACATATTAGAATTTAAAAAAAGAATTATTATTTAAAGCTTTTTGTTTGGATTTTTAGATGTCTGACATACTCCAACGACTAAAGTTAGTTGGGTTCTAGAGTTGCCTTGTTTCATAGCATTGCTCCTTTAGGGATATCAGTGTTCCCTTTCAATGAATCTCTGTCTTTATTGAATTGAGGTATTCCTTGCTTGTGCAAATATGCTATGTTGAAA
>JAYEMU010000083.1:0-2583 GCA_034718475.1 Nanobdellota archaeon | reverse complement strand
CCCATTAATTATAAAAAATATCTGCAAAAAGTTTTGCAGATATTTTTTATAATTAATGGGGGTAAAAATGAAATTAATGAAAATTTTGGGGGCTATGCTGTTGGCATTAGTTGCTTTAGTAGGAATGGCTACTGCTGCTGATTATGCTATTTCTTCATTAGAAGTAAATGGTGTATCGCCTTCAGGTAGTTTGCATGTTGAACCCGGTCAAAAGCTTATTATAGATTGCAATATTTTAGGATTAAGTTCAGCATTTAGAGACGTAAGGTTAGAGGCTTGGATTGATGGTTATGATTGGGGTTCAATACGGGCAGAAGATTCAGGAGTTTTTAGGGTAATAAATGGAGTGACTTATTCCAAACAATTAACCTTGGATCTGCCTTCTGACTTGGATACTGGGGACAATGGTTATACCCTGCGTGTCAGGCTAAGCGATAGAAATGATTCTGTAGAAAGAACTTTTAGCCTGTTTGTAGAGGAGCCAATGCATAATCTGCAGATTCAGGATGTTATGGTAAGCAAAGCAGGAAATCAAATCTATGTAAAGGTTCGTGTAGAGAACATGGGCTATTCAAAAGAAGAAGATATCAGAGTAACGGCTTCTCTTCCTGAATTGGGCGTATCAGCTAAAACATATATTGATGAGCTTTATGCAAGAAATGAGGATGACAATTCAGAAAGTTCAAGCACTTTATTTTTGGCAATACCTGATGGTGTTGTTTCAGGAACTTATGAGCTTAATGTTAAGTTAAGCAATAATGGGGGCAACACCAATTACTATGGCACTAGATTAATAGACATTTCGGGTGTTTCAGAAAATAATGCAGGGGAAGATGCTTTAGTTTCTTTTGATTTAACTTCAGAGATGAAATTAGGTGAAGAAACAACATTTAAAGTTTTAGTGGCTAACATGGGGAAAGTCTCTAAAGTTTATACCCTTGAATTTTCCAGTATGGAAAGTTGGGCTGATTCAAAAGCAATGCCAAGCTTATTGAGTGTAGCAAAAGGTTCAACTGGTGAATTTTTGCTGAAAGTGACGCCTAATGAAGAAGGTAGCCATCAATTAACAGTAAAAGTTAAGGAAAACAATCTTTTGGTAAGTGAAAAAAATATGACTGTAAATGTTAGTGAAAAAAATACTTCTTGGAGTTGGCTTTGGATTCCTGTAGGTATTTTGCTGGTTGTCTTAATCGTACTTGTCGTTCTTGCCCAGACTCAGGGCGAGAAAATAAGGCCTGACGATTTTGAAGCAGAAAAATATTAAAGGGTCTTAATGCCCTTTTTTTATTTTTGATTTTCTTAAGCGATAAATATCTTTTGGAAAAACAGCAGCCCATTTATCATCAATTTTTATCGCAGAAGCAAGCATATAAATCACATTAACTTTAATTGGCTTGATTAATTTAATTTTTTTATTAATATACCTGCCTTTTTTGGCTTTCAGCAATACCTCTAAATTATAATTCTTAATCAATCCTTCTTTTTGCAAAACTTTAAAAAAACTTATTTCATCTTTCAATCTCATGCAGCCATGTGAAAAAGCTCTGATATTTTTTTGAAAAACTTTTTTATTTGGCGTCCCGTGAAGAAGCTCACCATAATTGCTTTTGAAGGGGAAAGCAATTCTTCCAAGTGTATTATTTAGTCCTGGTCTTTGCCTCCATCTATTTCTCTTCCAATAATATCCTCTTTTTTTAAGCCATTTTTTATCTTTATAGCCTAACCTGCTAGAAATGCTGGATGGAATATGCCAAATCGGATTGACCCTTACTTTTATTATTTTTCCTTTCTGAATATCTGTACGCCATTTTTTTGACCATTTGCCATGATCATATCTTGCACCTACGCAGGTATCATCTTGATGAACTAAAAGATGATGTGCATAAAATCGCATTTTGAATTCTGGAATATTAACGATAACCTGATAATCAGAAGCCTTTAATCCTTCAGAAAGCTTCAGTGCAGTTTCAAGCATTTTTATTCTTTTTTTAATTGGAATATTAATGTGCCGTATAAATCTCCTGCTAATTTTTCCAGTTTTTTTAATGCCATTGGCTCTTTTATAACCTTGAATTGCACTGATTGTTGTTTGCGACAATTCACCCCTCTTAAAACTTTCTTGATTTAGGTATCCTAATACAACTAGATTATCCTGAATTTTAGCAATTGTTTCTTTCTTATCACGGTGTGAATAATATATCTTATGATATCTGCAAATTTTTTCATATTCAGTTTTTGTTTTTTCCAGTCCCTCTGAAAAAGGATTATTGTATAATTTTATGGTTATTGGCTCAAGCTCAGGCAATGGTTCCTTGGCATTTTCATATAAAGTTCTTTTAGGTTTTTCAAATTCAAAGCTTTCAGAATATAACCCTTCTGCATCAAATGAGCAGGCAGCCATGACACAGCTCAAGACTATTTGCTTAAGTTTCATAGAAAAAGCTATTCCATATAAAATTAAATAGTTTTCGTAAATTTGGCTACAAAAAATCCTTCAGAATCATTATCCTGTGGCCAGATTTTTAAGCTTTTCTTGACTTCAGAAGTGAATCTTTTGCCCTTGAATTCTTCAATCGGCTTGCT
>JAYEMU010000082.1:0-2622 GCA_034718475.1 Nanobdellota archaeon | reverse complement strand
AATATTTGAACGGTTTTCAATCAGCAGCCACAAATAAGCCAAAATCTCTGGCGAAACTGTCTTGAAATCCATCAGCCTTATCGGGGTCCAAGGATCCTTTGTGAATTTTCTGATTGTAAATGTTGGACCTTTGGATGAAACATCTTCAGTATAAGTTGCATTGACCCTGCTGCCGCCAGGCAAAACACCATCCAGCAAAGGATTGGCATAAGAAACATACTGGCCGCATTTCTGCGCAAGCTTCTCAACAAAACTCACAAGCTTGGCCCCTGCAGGATAAACAACATTTGTCCGAAGGTTGCTATATTTCCTATGAACAATGTAAACAGGAGATTCAAAACCATTGCATTCAATATCTTCAATAAAATAATCATGCATCAAGGGCTCAGCTTCATTAAGGCCGATAAAGTCCCTGTATATATAATACATCATCTTCAGGAATTGCTCTTTATTAACTTTTATGGCAAACTCATCCAATATTACCCTAACGCTCTTTTCCAAAAACTCAATTATTTTCTCTTCAGTCTCAATGTTGATAAAACTAATATTGATAAGCTCGTTAAGTCCGTCCTCTATTATCTTTAGCTTCTTTTTTTCATCTTCATCAAGCTTTGGCTCTTCAACATCGTAGTACAATTCGTTCTCTTCAGGGACCCAGTATATATGAATATCAACAAATGGATCGATTACCTTATACCTTACATCTATTTTACTGGGATCCTTTAAATCAGGCAGTTCTGGAATTTTTTCTGGAAAACTTATCTTAAATATAGTTTCATAAGAATTATCAAGGATTTTCTTTTTAAGCTCTTCAGGCTTTTTATTAGGATTAGCTTCCTGTTTCTCTTGATCTTTCAATTCTGCCATAATACACCCCTGTAATTAAAAAAATAGATGTTTTTGCTTATATAAGTTTTGGTCAACCTGTCAATGCAATTTCTATAATCGGCTTATTTACATCTGTATAAGAACCAGTATTGGTTATTGCCAAACTATAAATCCCTGAAAATGGGTTTTGAAATTCTGAATTCAAACTGAACTGTAAAATTTCACTGTAGTCCAACGCAATGTTCATAATAAATTCATCTTCAACCAATGTCTGGTAATTCTGTAATTTTACTGCGCCTTCCTCAAGCACAAAACCATCAGTTTCCAAGAGTTTTGCTGAAGAGGTATAGTTCCATAAAAACCTGCTGGTTTCATTATCAACATAAAAATCTCCAGCTTTTATTTCGAAAGGCGACAGGTATCTTCTTGCGCCAGGGCCTTCGTTGACAACTGCCTTGACATTTTCATCCAAAGTGAAAAAGATGTTTTTTGTTTGGGTTACAATATTCTTATCCTTCATCTTTTGTATCAAGGGGACTCCTGCAGAAAGGACTATTGTCAGGACTATTACACCCAATGCTAAATATAAAACGGCAGAAATCCAAATCTGTCCTCTTTTTTTCATATATACTTCTAAAAGAAAGATTTGTATTTAAAGTTTGCTATGTGCATTTTTTTATTGTTTCTTTGGAATTGCCAAAAGATTTTTTTGCATTTGGGCAGATTATTTCTTTTCCATTTAAACTTATTTTTGGGAGAAGCTCAATTTTGTTTGTTTTTTCTGCATTGCCTTCCCAAGGTATTGAAAATTTGGAATACATAAATGGATTCAAGCCCTGAACATCCTTATCCTGTTTTGCATTTGAATCCTTTGAATAAAGCCTAACTATAAAACCTTCTATATTTCTTATGCCATTGCTTTCAACAAAAAAATTAATATTGTCTTCATCTTCATAGCAAGCGTTTTGAATATTGATTGCGACTTCCTGCAAACAGATAACTTTTTCTTCTGCGTTTAGAATTGCTTTGCTTTCTGTTAAATCTATAAAATTTCCTGTTGCGATTGCAAATGACAATGTTCCAATAAAAGCTATGCTTATTAATCCAACAACTGTAATCATTGTAGAAATAGCTTTTTTGTTCATATTAAAAAAAGAAAAAAATTAAGAAGTTTAACAACTTGGTACTACTTCTCCTCTTGTAACACTACCATATTTCGCGATCGCTGTTGGGCAAGTTACAGTTTTACCACCAACTTCAATAAGGGGTATAAGCTCAACTTCTGTAACGTCTGCACCACCAAATGTAGCTAGATCTAAACCAGCAGGATCAACAGAAAATACTTTTAATCCAAAAGCAGCCAATGTTGGATCCTCTGATGGTACACCCTCTTCTGCTAAATCAGGAATTACACCAATTATACTTTCAGTAACTTTAACCCTCGCAGTTATATTTTTTAAATCTTTATTTCCATTATTAGCAACAGTTAACTTTAACCTTAGAGCATCACTATCCCAACAAACACTTTTCAATTCAAACTTAACATCCTGCGAACAAGCTAACTGCACCTCAGTTGATTCCTCTGTGCTTTGAGACATGCTTTTAGAAAAGCTTTGCCCCCACGTCATTATAACTGCTGCCAAGGCAACAGTAAAACCTATAATTAAAACTGTAGCAATTAAAGGCGAAATACCTCTTTTATTTTTTAACATTATTTTTCCTCCCTCTTTTAAAAGTTTTTATAATAAAATATAGGCTATAAACCTATTTAAAGTTTTCTGTGCAATATTTTTT
>JAYEMU010000081.1:0-11275 GCA_034718475.1 Nanobdellota archaeon | reverse complement strand
AAGGCAGGTATTCACCTAATGCTTTGATTTTTACAAATTTGCCTGGTTTTAATTCTTCAAATCTATTTTTTTGATTAGTCATATATTTGGAATGAATAACTAATTTAAATAGCTTTTTATTATTGGTAAGTAGAAAGTTAGGTCAGCTAAGTTTGCATAGATTGAGGCATTACATCTTCAGAGGATACCCTTGAGTATGTAAATTATAGCATTCATGAGATTTTTTCCTAGCAGACTTTCTACTTACTATTATTGAATTTGGCGTTTTTAGTATTAAAAAATTATATAAACTTGAATCTATTTTATAATAATATGATTATTGCAGATATATTATTAGTTTTAATAACTTTTGTCGCTTTGCTGATCGCTTCTTATTTAGATGTTAAAAATAAAGAAGTTCCGGATTGGATTAGCTTTGGATTAATTGCAGCCGCTTTAGGAATTAGGGCTCTTTATGCTTTTAATTTTAATGATTGGCTGTATTTGCTTTATGGTTTGGCTGGATTTGGATTAATGTTTATTTTGGGCATAATCTTATTTTATGCAAAAATGTGGGGCGGGGCAGATTCTAAACTTTTAATGGCATTTGGAGCAGTTTTTGCAACAAAACCCTCTTTCATTAAGATGGAATTATCTTTTTTTGGCGAACATTTATTCTTTTTGCTTATAATTTTGATTTCAATAGCTATTGTAGGAGCCATTTATGGTTTGGGTTGGGGCATTTATATATATTTTAAGAACATGGCCAAAGCCAATAAGGAAATAAAAAGATTGTTTATTAAGAAGAAGTTTATGAGAAAAATTTATTTTATTTTGGCTGTATCATTTATATTTGTAGCATTAATATTTTCAAGTAGGATGTTAAAACCAATAACTTTGGCTTTAGCAATAATATTTTTTGTTTATCCTTATTTCTATTTTATTATTAAGGGCATAGAAAATGTTGGAATGGTAAAATTAATTTCAACAAAAAAATTAAGAGAAGGCGATTGGATTATTGAAAATGTCAAAATCGGTAAAAAAATTATATGCCAAAGTTCAGATTTGGGCCTTAGTAAAATCCAATTAAAAGAATTAAGGAAATTAAATCGCCAAGTGCTTATAAAGGAAGGGATTGCTTTTGTTCCTGCAATTTTTTTGGGTTCCTTTTTGGTAATCATTTTAGGGATTCTGTTACAATAACCTTTATAAGCTAAAAGGTATAGTATTAAATTACTATGGAAATAAAATTAAACAAAAAAATCAAAGGTCCTATAATCATTGAGGGATTTCCGGGCATAGGCCTAATAGGCACAATCAGTACTGAATTTTTAATTAAGCATTTAGGGGCAGAACCAGTTGGTTCAATAGAGTCAAAAAAACTTTTGCCTATTGTAGCTGTGCATGAATCTAGATTGGCAAAGCCATTAGAGCTATTTTATGCTAAAAAACAAAATTTACTGATAATTCATGCACTAAGTGCTGTTCAAGGTATGGAATGGGAAATTGCAGGGGCCCTAAAAGAGTTGTGTAAGAAAGTAAATGCAAAAGAGATTATTAGCATTGAAGGGATAATGTCTGCTACAGACGCGCCAGAGGCTTATTTCTGGGCTGATAAGGCTTCAATTATAAACAAATTCCGTTCTAAAGAAGTAAAACCTCTAAAAGAAGGAATAATTATGGGTGTTACTGCAGCTTTGCTTTTAACTAATAAGGGAATAGATGCTTCAGGGATTTTTGTAGGGACACATTCCAAGTTGCCAGATTCTAGGGCTGCAGCAAAAATTATAGAAATTTTAGATAAGTATCTAGGATTGAATATTGATTACAAACCTTTGTTGGTTGCTGCTGAACAATTTGAGAAAAAATTGAAAGAATTAGTAAATCAAACACAGTCAGCGATGAAGCATAAAAAGATTAGGTCTAAAAATTTAGATTATTTGGGCTAACTTTTTCTTTTTAATTTTGAAAATGGAAGAGCCTCTAATAAATAAAAAATGGAAAAAAGGGATTCATAAGCTAGATATAATTTTCCCAAATCTTTATTCTGGCGGAGCTTATAATTTTGCTTTGATGCTTTTTTATAATATTGTCAATAATCTAGAAAACTGGATATGCAAAAGAGTATTTTTAGATAAAGGAAAAATTGATGCACCTATTGTAGGGTTTACGCTCCAATATGAATTAGATTATAAAAATGTTTTATTGATGCTTAAAAGAAATAATATACCTTTAAATAAAAGCAGAGAAGAAATTATTTTTGCAGGGGGACCCTGTGTTACAAATAATCCAAAAACAATGGGGGATTATTTTGATTTCTTATTTTTAGGGGAGATAGAAGAGACTCTAACAAAAATTTTAAAGATTTATGAAAAATGCAAAGATAAAGAAAAATTTTTAGAAGCAATCAAAGATATTAAAGGAGTTTATGTGCCAGACAAAACTAAAAAAATTGAGGTTGCTGTTGTCAAGGATTTAAATAAAGTAACTTATCCAATATATCAGCCTTTGCCTATTCAACCTGAAAAGGAATTAGTCTTTGGCAAGCCAATTATTCTTGAAATTGAAAGAGGCTGCCCCTATAATTGTAAGTTTTGTATCTTGCCTTCACAGAAATATGGTTCTAGAATTAGAAGTTTTGAGAAAATAAAAGATATTCTAGAAAAATGCATACATGTGAATAAAAGAAAAAAAGTAGTTATTTTTTCACCTTCTTTTATGCATAAAGATAGAAAAAAGATTCTTAGATATATTTTAAAAAAAGGATTAACTTTTTCAGTTCCTGCTATTCGGATTGAATCTTTGGATGAAGAATTACTTGGTTTAATCTCAAAAGGGGGTCAGAAAACTTTAACTTTGGCACCTGAAGCAAATTTCAGATTAAGGAAATTTTTAAATAAAAATACAACAGATGAAGCTTTCTTTAAAGTAATCAATTGGGCAAACAAATATAAAATCTTTACATTAAAATATTATTTTCTTTTAGGAATCCCTAACCAAACTCAAAAAGATCTTGAAGAAACTATTAATTTGATAAAAAAATTAATCCAAAAATTTAATGGCAAAACATATATTTCAATTAATCCTTTAGTTGCCAAGCCCAAAACACAATTACAAGGATTTAAATTTGATAAGAGGAAAATAAAAAAACAAGCCAAATTCTTTAAAAAGGAATTAACAAAATTAAGAGTAAGGTTCAAAATTTCGGCTGTTTCAACATCAGAAAAAGAATATATTTTGGCTTATCAAAAAAAGTTCATTCCCCCTCTTCAATAAACGTGGGTTGGATTATTTGAATAATTTTTATTGATAATAAAAGGATGATGGCCAAAAGGGCACAACTAATTGCTGTGATATAATTTAATGGCAGTTGAGAATAAATTAAGACTATTACAAATAGCATAATTACATTCACTGTTTGCCCAGAAGACAACCCAAAGGCAAAAGATTTGGGCATTAAGTGGAAAAAATTGAAGAAGGTTAATAAAAATCCCTCTAAAATAATTGCTGCCACTAATGCATTATGAACAGAAAATTGAAAAAGGAGCCCTTGATTATATAAAAATCTCAATAAATCAACAGAGATAAAGATTAATATAAGGCTATTGCCAAATGCAGTATTCCATCCTAATTCCTCAGATTTGTACCTGCCAAAATAAAAGCTCATTAAAAACATAGCCAAAACCATTGGCCCGAGAATCCAAAGCATATTTGGTTGAGATAAAGGCGCTTTAATTATTTCCAAAGTTCGATTTAAAACTAAATCTATTATAATAAAAATTTTGTCTGTTATACTTATGCTTGCAACTAGTAGAGTCATAATACCATCCAAATATACATTATAATTGATGAGACTACTGGTATAAATAGATTGTCATCAATCTTAAATCCTAAAATCCTTATTTCAAATGCTTCAAATAACATGGCAACCCCGCTTCCTAATAAGGCAGTTATAGGCGATACAAAAATCAATGCTCCCAAAAATCCAGTTATAATCCCTGCCAAAGTTCCCATTAAAGTTTTATTTGCAAATTTAGTCTTACCAAAACTTTTTCCGATTAAGTGAGCCATAGAATCACCCAAAGCCAGGATTAGCAAGGAAGCCAAGGAAATATATTTTGGGAAAACTGCAAGAACCAAAACAGAGCCCAAAATCAAAAAAAATGCCCCTTCACCTGGAAAGATTGATTTGGGCCTATCAAATTTTTTTAATAACCATGAAACAAATGGCAGTTTGTGATGGCGGGAAATAATTGAAACTAATAATCCGCTTAATAGTATTATTAATAATATCTGCAGATTTAAGATTTTATAGTAAATTGTTATAACTAGGCCAATTCCGAATAAAGCGTGAAATAATTGTCTGCGCCATTCCAATGCAGTTATTTTTTTCATTTCAGTAATCCGTAAGGTTTATTATTTTAAATGTTTTATTAATCTTATGGTTAGGGCATATAAAAAAAAACAAATGCAGAGAATTGCTGATGAGCGAATTAAAATTTTGTTTAACCAAGCTGATTCTATTTTTAGTACAAATCCATCCCTGGCTAATAGATACGTAGCATTAGCAAGAAAGATCGCTATGAAAGCCAATATAAGCATACCAAGGGTATTTAAGAGAAAATTCTGCAAACATTGCTATAAATATTTGAAACATGGAATTAATTGCAGAGTTAGAATAAAAGATGGCAAGGTTATATATTATTGTAAATCCTGCAAGAAATATATGCGATTCCCAATATCAAAAAAGAAAAAATCTGCCTAAATTTTTTTTTCTTTCATAAGCCTTATAAAAAGGATACCATTCCTTTTTAATATAATTTTTTTCTTTTAGCAATAAATGGGCAAACCCCCTTTTTTTCAATTCTCTTGTAACTATGCCTCCTTTATGGGGATATTTATATTTTTTTTTATGAGGAGAATTAAATCCGTGATAATAATGTACTAATTCATGTGCAATGGTTAAGTCTATTATATACTCAGGTATTTTTTCATCTTGAAATAAGCTGTTTATAGCGATTTCACTTTTTTTGTCCTTAAGAAATTTTATGTGGCCAAATTTATTTTTCCATTTCCCTTTAAAAATTATTATAACTTCATTTAATCTTGCCACATCAGGAAATAGAGTCTCCCAAATTTGGTGCATCCTTTTATCAAGCCATTGATTATTCCGCATAAAAATAAATTAAGTGGAATAATATTTTTAAAGATATTGGCTTCAAATTAACTCTTTTTGAATTTGGCTACTTCATCAATTAAGTCAACATGGCCTAAGAATTGGGCACGGCAACAAAATCTTTCTAGTCCTAAATCATCCAGAACTTCTTTAGCCTTTGCGCCTTTTTTAATTCTTTCTTTAAACTCTTCCCATAAATGGGCAATTGGTTTTCCACAGCTCATACATCTTATTGGTATTATCATTCTTATTTACCTATAACTTTTTTGGCGTTTCGCACGAGGTTTAGAATCATTGGGTTTGTGAGGTTCATTGACCCTAACATCAGCTACGATAAGATGCCTATCATATTCCAAATATATTTGCTTCAATTTTTTTGATTTAGTAAATTCAACTAAACCTTTAGCAATAGCAAGCCTGCAAGCATCTGCTTGGGATGCCCAGCCCCCTCCTTTAACTATAATATTTATATTTATTCCTTTAATTGTATCCTCTGCAAGAAGGATAGGTTCTAATATTTTTAGCTGGGCAATTTTTGGATTAAAGTGCTCTAATTTTTTACTATTAATTCTAACAATGCCAGTACCCTCTTTTAAGGTTGCCCTTGCAATGGCTTTTTTTCTTTTTCCGGACATATGTATCATTTTAGTCATTTTGCACCCAATAATTTAGCTAATTTGCTTAATGTTAAATATTTTTTGGTTTCTAATTTGGCAATACTTAAGCTTTTCAATGTTTTAAATTCTTTTCCTTCAAATATTTTTGGAACCCCTATAAAGCATTTAATTCTTTTCAAGGCTTCTTCCCCTCTTGATTTTTTATAAGGCAACATGCCCCTTATTGTTCTTTTTAATATTAAATTTGCTTTTCTTGGAAAAAAAGGACCTGCGCTTGGAGTTCCTCTTTCTCTTCGGTGCTTATATTTGCCAAAAACATCTTTTTTTGAACCTGTTATAATTGTTTTTTCTGCATTGATTATGTCTATCTTTTCTCCTTCTAAAGATTTTTTTGCAACATATGCAGCCAATCTTCCAATTATTATATCTGTACCATCAATTATCATCCTAAAATCCTCACTTTTTTTCCTTTTGGATTATCCTTCATTAATTGCTTTAATGAAATAGCTTTTCCATTTTTATTTATTTGCTCTTTGGCTGATTGTGAAAATTGCCAAGCTGCGACAGTTAATTTCTGTTTAAGCCCGCAATCTCCAAGAACTTTTCCTGGAACAGCAATGGTTTCTCCTTCTTTAGCATATTTGTTCAATTTTTCAATGTTAATTATTCTGCGAATTCTGTTAGGCCTTTCTAAATCAGATGCAAGCCTTTTCCAGATTCTTACATTTTTTTTAGCACTTAAGCTATTTAATTCTTTAATTAATCCATTCAATCCTGGGTTTGTTGATTTTGCCATTTTTTTATGCGGGGAACGTGACTTTCATTACGCAGCTATGTGCTGCGTGAATTTGAACACGCGTAGGCACTAAGCCACTAGGTCCTCAACCTAGCCCGTTTGACCACTCCTGCACCCCCGCAAGAGCAGTTATTTTAATTTTTTTATTGCATTAGCCAAATTATCTAAATCTTCATTAAACATTTCAGCTGCTTTGATCATTATTTCTTTAATTGAAAGTTGTAACCAGCTTTCAATTTTTATTATGAAATCTTTATCGCTACCTTCAACTGTAATTGCTTCAGGGCATGCATCTGTACATGCCAAACATAAGTCGCATTTGAAAATATCCTTAATTGATAATTTTTTGCCTTTTATTTCTAAAATATTTTTTGGGCATGAGGCTACAGCAAGTTTTGCATCCTTATTTTCTTTGGTTTTTATAATAGGGTATCCATAGTAATAGATATGGCCTGGAGAAAATTTAATATGATCTTTTCCAGAACCTAATTGGGCTGTTGCTTCAAATTTTAAGCTTTGGCCTTCAAGTAATTTTACAATTGGCATTTTGGGATAAGCAGGAACAACTTTTGGATCCATTGATTTCAAATCACCTGCATAAACAGTACAGGGCCCCATTTTATTTAAAGTCAGTTTTAACGTGCATCTAGCACAGCCTTTCCCCTTGCATTTACATTTTTCTTTTTCAAAATAACTAACTAAATCAGTAACTAAAGGTATTAATCCTAATCTGTGGGCTACAATTTCATCATAAAGGGCAGAACTATTTTCAATAAATTCTATGTCTTCCATAGCCATTGTTGGGACTTTATTTATAATATATCTTCTAATTGTGTTTACATACCATGCGGCGGTATTTTGAAGCAAAAATGTACCTTTGCCTTTTTTATTATCTAATTTTATTTGTTTTCCATTCATCTTTAAACCCTCCTGCCCCGTCTTCCACCTTTTTTTCTGCATCTATCATGGGGGACAGTTGTAACATCTTCAATTATGCCTATTTTCAAACCCGCCCTAGATAATGCCCTAATGGCTGCTTGACCGCCTGGTCCTGTATTGCTTGGTCCATTATGCCCTCCAGGAGCTCTAACTCTTATATGTATTGCATTAATTCCTTTTTCTTTTGCTCCTTCTGCCACATTTTTTGCAGCAATCATAGCAGCAGTTGGAGTGGCTTCTAACCTGTGGGCCTTAACAACCATGCCTCCAGAAGATTTTGCAATTGTTTCACTTCCAGTAATATCAGTAATATGTATGATGGTATTATTATATGAAGAGTAAATATGGGCAATCCCCCATTTTAATTTGTAAGTTTTTTCTTGAGGATTTGACATTCTTGTAGGTTTCATGCTTTTTTAGCCACCTCTTTATTTTTTTGGTTATCTTTTTCTAATGAAATCTCTTTTTTTTCTTTAGGCAATTCTTTTGGAACCTCTAATTTTGGGGTTGCTTCTTTTTTAAGATAAATCCTCTCTGAATGCTTTAAATCTGCTAAAGGCGAACTTCCTATAAAAGCAATTTTTCCCTCTTCATCTTTTGTTATCATATAAGATGGCACATTCAATTTTTTTTCATTAATCTGTATATGGCCGTGCACAATGAATTGCCTTGCCTGATTTATGGTATGGGCTAGGTTTTTTCTTAGTAATATAGTTTGCAATCTTCTTTCCAAAATATCCTTTATTTTTATATCCAAGACATCCTCAATTTTAGAAGTTGGATTTACTAAATTTAATTTGCTCAATTTGATTAAAAATCTTTTAACTTCTTCTTCAATTTCGACAGTCCCTTTTTTTCCAATAAGGTCTTTTGCTTGGTTCTTAATCTTTTTTAAAAAAGAATTCATTTTCCAAATTTCTTTTTTGTTTTTCAAGCCATATTCTTTAACTAATTCTTTCTCTAATTTTATACGCTCACCCTCCCAAGGGTGCCTAGGGCCTTCATATTTTTTTCTTTGTTTTTTAGGGTCTCCCATTTTAATTACCTATTTATTTTTTTCTTTTAACTCCTAAAGTAGTTCCTTTTCTAAAGTGCGCTTTAGTCCTTTGCCCTCTTACTGGCAAACCTGCTTGGTGCCTCATGCCCCTATATGATTTTATTTTTTTGAGCCTTTTTATATCAAATTCTTTTTGCAGTCTTAAATCAGCAGAAATCAAATGCTTATCATTGCCGGTATCATAATCTTTTCTTCTATTTATTAACCATGAGGGAATTCCAGCCTTTATTGGATCCTTAATGGCATTGGATATCTTTGCAAGTTCATCTGTTGCAAGGTCTTTTATTTTTTTATCCTTACTGATATTTAAAACATTGCAGATTGCATTTGCCAAATTAAAATTTATGCCTTTTATTTTTCTTAATGCATTATAAATAGAACTATCATCCAAAACATCTACATTGATGAATCTTACCATGCATTTCATAATTTTCTGGTTGGTCATTTTTAAATTGTGAAAGTTAGCTTATTTAAAAACTTTCTGGTTTTAATATACGAAGATACGGTATTTATCCTTACCTTCAATTTCCATCAATATCCTTTTAACTATTGCTTTTTCAGGATTTGGCAATAACCTGACACGCTTTTTTAAATCTTCAAAATCCTTGAAAGGTGCTTCTTTCCTTTGTTCAAGGATTTCCCACATGTGTTTTTTTCCAATTCCTGGCAACAATTCGATTTGATGCCTCCTAGTTGTAATGGCCCCTGCTTTATTAAAGAAATCCATAAATTTTGCCTTGTTGGCATCGACTATTTCTTTAACTGCATATTTCAATTCTTTTTTTGCAGTTTGGGTTAACTTATCTATCGGAATACGGCCCACAATATGGTGGATTTTTTCCCGTTTTCCCTCGCCGATATAAATCTCTTCACCGGGTTGCAGGGTTATATCTTTTTTTGGAACCAATTCTAAGAGTGTAAAATTATTTTTTCCTAAGGCTAAAACTACGGCATTCTTTCTATGAAGCGGTCTCTTATCAAATGGATATCCATTTGGCAAGAAATCCAATACCATTGCATATTCTTCTTTTCCCATAGCATTATAATAACGTTAAGATTTTTTTTAAATCTTCCTCTTTTACAGTTATTGTTTCTCCGCTTAAAAGAATCTTCAAACTATCCAAATCTTTTGGATGAATATCAATAATTTTAATAATCTGCCTTGATTTTAATCTAGGGATATTCAATTCCTCTATCTTTTTCTTGAGACTATCATCATCCTTATTTTTAGTCTTAATAAATGATGAGACATATTCCTTGGCTTTATTCCCTCTAAAACTTAATTCTTCATCTCTTTTTTCAATTTTATTGAGCTTATTCTTTAATTCATTTAAAGTTATAGGCTTCTCTTCAATTATTTTAAATCTTCCCATTTTGTTATACACTCCTTATATGGACTGGATGCACAATTAAAATTTTGGCTTTTTTCCCATCCTTGATTTCTACTTTGTAACAAGCACCCTGTTTGCCTTTTATAACCCCTATTTTTCCTTTAAATCTCGGAAAAAAAAATCCTTTTTGAATTGCAGGCTCCCCAAGAAGATTAACTTTTTCGCCAATTTTGTATCTTTTAAAATAGCTACTGATGCTTATTTTTCCTTTATTTCGAATATTTTTTTTAAGCTTAGATCTTGTTTTTCTTCTAAAACCGCCAACTCTTGTAGTCATTTTAATTTCCTCAGCCTTTAGAATAATGTGGACTATTTATAAAGTTTTTGTTTTTGCAATAATACTTAAAGCAGCTTTGCTTAAGCTATAGAACAAATTCTCTTCATTTGCTTCACTAATTAATTCTTTGTCTGCTTTTTTTATTTTAATTTTTATTTTATTATTTTCTTTGATAACTTGAAAACTGTCTAAATTAATGTTTTCATTAGCAATTTTGGTGAAATTGCCAATCATTTTCTTAATAACAATTAATTGTGCAGGATCTAAACCTTCAAATCCTTCTAATAAAATATTGCCACCCAGCTCAATCATTCTATTAAAATAAGTAGTTTTTAAGATTTAAATAGTTTTCTGGTTCATAAATTGCCTTAAAAAATGGTCAAAATTGGCAAATTAATTCCGTGCCATCAATAGATTGAGTGATAGCTTCTTTTCCATTCCAGATGAAACAGAGGTTAAAAACCGAAAAGTAAATAGGGAAATACCCCCTTAATTATTCATAGGAAATAAACAAAAGGAGGTGTATTTCCCAATGATAAGTATACAATCAACATTGAATAACTTTTCGGTTGCAAGTCTTATCTTTACCCACAAGTCTATCATCGTATAATAATACTTTTCTAATAGGCGATTTAAGGACTAAAAATTGTATTACTACTGTTTCCAAAACTCCAATAAGCAAAATTTTATTGATTTTCTGTACAAAATGTCTCCTATTTTATCTAAAAAGGAAAAGGGTTTTCTTTTTGCAACCAAAATTTTTCTCAGATTGGGACAATTTTTTAATATTTTCTTACTTAATTTTGAATTATGATACTTTTCAAAGATATGGGTAAGGATAAGGTTGCAAGTACGTAGAAAGTCTACTAGAGAAAAATCTCATGAATGCTATAATTTGCATACTCAAAGGGTACCCTCTGGAAATGTAATATCTCAATTTATGCAAACTTAGCTGACCTAACTTTCTACTTACTTAATTCCGGCTGTGGGACAAAATAAAGTATCAGTCCAGCCATAGAAAATTATGCCATAACATTATAGTA
>JAYEMU010000080.1:0-11380 GCA_034718475.1 Nanobdellota archaeon | reverse complement strand
TCTTTTGCTATATTTCAAAAATAAGGTTTCAAATTATGCGGGGGTGCCGGAGTGGTCAAACGGGCTGGGCTTAGGACCCAGTAGCTTAGTGCTTACGCAGGTTCGAACCCTGTCCCCCGCAGATTCTGATATTGCAAATAAAATCAAATAAAGCTTTAATGGCTTGAATTGGTTGTTAAGGGCTTAGAGAAAAAAAGATTAAATAAAGTTGAGCATTTTTAAGCTCCCCCTCTAAAAAATTACCCATTTTTGTCTAAATTCTTTTTTAGAATCTTTTTTCTCAAACAAAAAAATAAGAATATCCTATAAGATTCCCAAATAAAAATTGAAATAAATAAAGCAACCAAGCTCAATTGTACTTTGCCTGAGAAAGCAACAATTTTTATCAAGATATTCCACAAGAATCCAAAGCTTATTAAAAATAATAAAATATTAATTATGACTAAAAGAAAAAATATCCAAAAGTCCTTAAAACTAATCTTGCAAATCTTCAACACAATTTTTTTAGCTTCAACTTTTTCAATCAAAGGCAGGACAAGGTGTGCTAAGTATAAAACAACAAAAACCAAAATGGATAGTATAACTATAATGCTAATATGCCCCAAAGTTATTTGTTTGAATATGAAATCAACTAAAAGGAATAAAATAATAAAGATTGGCAGGTTCCAGCAAGCCATCTGCTTAAATCCCTGAAAACAAAAGATTTTTTTCCCATTAAGCTGATTATGGCGTAGGCCTTGAACCAGCACCCAAATAATAAAAAGCCCCAAAGGGAGAATCAAATAAACCCACAATTGAAGTTTCTGTGTCAATGGTTCAATCAGCACTGTTAAACTAGAGGCTTTCTGCAGTAGCAGCGAATTATCCCCTACTTGTGTCAAAGCAGCAACCTCATTTCCATAGCCCATCAGCAAAACTAAATAATGGGTAACATACTTCCTGACAATTAAGAATAAGCTACCCAATAAAAAAAAGAAAAATAAATCAATAAAAAAAAGCTTTAACAATCTCTTTTTTATGATGCTAGAATAATGCACTAAATATGTCTTCATTTTGCTCCCCTAAAAAGTCAAGGACATTCTCATCAATGACCAAATTGCTTGTGCTAAAATATTTAAGCAACAGCCTCTGAAAAAAGATTCCAGGTATTGTTCCATGCTTTACTGCTACGCTTGGAACAGAACCATAAGGATCTACTGAACCTGTTTTAATGGTATATCCATAATACCTATTATTATCAGTGACGCATGCCTCAAAGATATCACTCTCACAATCAACTGCTTCTGGACCAGCCTTGGAGATTGCCCCAAAATTTGAATTTATTTTAGAGATTTTATGCAATTCCCCTGCATTTGCACCGCCGACAGCAAAAATTTTCGCATAAGGATATTTTTGTAAATAATTTTTATAGATATTATGCCCATTGGCAAAACAAACTTCTGCAAGAACAACATATTTTATTTTGTATTTTGGATCAGTTTTTTGATTGTATGCCCCTAAATTTTTAATTATGCCTCCCCTTACAGGACAGCCTGCCCCGCTATGGCCAATAAGAATAATATTCTCTTCATCAATAGAAACATCCATGGGCATATATTTTTTCATTTCATCTATGAATTGTTCCACATCAAAATCTAGCCATAAATAGTTTGATGCATATCCGCTTACACCTGCCTGATTAGCTGTTTGGGAAGGGGCTGCAACAATCATCGGCTCAACTAAGCCCCCTTTCACCAGGTCACCAGCCAAAGCATAAAATTGTTTTGCATATCCATCATTGCCCAAAAATTTATGCATATATCCACCAGTATTGATCCCATGAAGCATGATGGCTACTGGAAGTCTTTTTACAGTTGCTGAAGGGACATTAGGTATCCAGAACCTTGAACTTTTATAGCCATTTGCAATATCAGTTGTCTTTAAAAGTTTTGGATCATTGTAAGAGAACTCAACAATGCAGTCCCCGGAAACTTTTGATTCAGTTTTGCATTTATCAAAATTAAAACTTGTAGAAGGGTCAGGCATATACACATCACTAGTTTTGACAATCATCCCGCTATGTGCAATTTCATAATTTGATTGGACATTTTTTGGATTGGCTGCTGCTGAAGTTGTAACTGAAGAAGAAGATGCTTGTGCAAAATTAGCAGGCAAATTATCAGGATCCCCATGAAATTCAAAATGCATATAATCTGCACTGCCGGAACCCTCCCTATATCCATCCATCCCATTTGGTCCCCATTCACCCCCCCACTTAAAGCCATACTTGGTAAATGCATCAACATAGCATTTAGGGATATCATACCTTTTAGTTGCATCAGAATTACAGCAGATTTTCTTTCTTTCACAATACTGATACTCAGTCTCACTCCCAATCTTTGTACTTTTTGAACAGGTATTTACAGCACCACAGCAGTTTTTGCACAGATTCAAAGTTTGTGTATTGCAGTAAGGATTATTGCGTGTATTATAATCAAAGGCTATCCCATAAAGATGCCTGCTGAATGTAGAAACAGAATTCTTAGTCCTGAATGAACTGCTTCTTGTTAGCGGATAGTTTTCAGGGCATTTTTTAAGTTCCTGCTCAATGCACCTGTAAATTGGCTCAAGCTTCTTATGAATTTTTATAGTTTTGCCCATGAATTCAAAGTTTTTATTAATATTTTTTTCCACCTCTGAATTATCAGCAGAAGTGCCTGAACCTTTTATTTTGCCATACATCCTATTAAAATCAGAAAAACTTCTTTCATTGTAAATTTTCTTTATTGGACTGCAGCCCAATGCACCAGTAATTGCAGAAGAAGTGGAACCCTTCCCATCAATCCCTTCACAGATATTGCCCTTCAACAATGGATAAACCCAAACTTCAACATCAGAGGTTTTAAGATGGCCATATTTGTCATTTTGCGCTTTTCCTACACCAGTAAACAAATCAATCTTGCATTTACCATGGAATCCACCGCCAGTATCAGACGCTATATACCAGCCCTTAAGATCATCCCTATTTTTAATTTTAAGGTACACATACGATCCATAAGGGATATAGCATTTTGAGCCAGGTATATCATTTACAGCAATTGTCCCTAAAGGCTTTGCATCAATGCTTAAGGCAGTGCTTGCATGGGGATATTTATTGCAATCCTTTATTTCCATCTCAGGCCCATAACATTTATCACCGCATATGCCATACCCTTCAAGCTTGACTTTTGCCTTGAAAGCATCAGTCAGGCCCCCATAATCCTTGCACTCAGGAGTATGGTAAGAACTTATTGAAATTGTTCCTGAAGAAAACGTTGGCTTTCCTGCTGGCGTAAATGATGGATACTGTTTATTTGCAAACACTTTTCTTTTGGAGATTGACAATCTCCTTAAATTATAATAGTTTGAAGGGTATGTAGGCATGGCTCCTGATAAAGAATAATAAGAGCTTGCCGAAGTTGGCAGGATATAAAGCCCATTGGATTCTAGCCATGAATATGCTGGAAATAATTTAGAAGTTTGTGTTTTCAATGATGCACAATCCTGTGCTGTTGCAGGGGTTGGCCCCTTTGTTGCAATAGTTTCGCATTTATCATCCTTCCATTCACAAACTAAGTTTGCCAAATTCTTGCATATTGAACCGCTAATGCATGTTGTCTTATCATTATTAAAAGCAGAGCATCGTGATGCAATCTTGCAGTAATGGCATTCTCCAACATTTTTTGCTGTAGAATAATAGCAATCAGCACCCAGTTTTTTACAGTCTGACGCAGTGCAGGAAGAGCCACCGGTTACTGTAGTTAATATGGTCTGCACCCACCCTGATTTTTTTGTCTGGCATGCAGAGCATTTCTCTTCCCCTTCCTTAATAGTTTTTGCATTATTCGCATTTTGTTTAGGGATGCAAAAATTATTATTGATATTATTGGTATACTGGCATTTAAATCCCCTAAGCTCTGCACACTTGTCGCTCTCGCACCTGCCCTTATCAAAATTAAAATCCTTGCATTTTGTTGCGGCTGCACAGGACAGACATTTGTTGTCAAAAGGATCAACATTAACCCCATGGATATATGTTTTATCCTCATAAAAATAACAATAATCGCCTAAGCCATGACACTTTGATTTTGAGCATAATAATGAAGTTGTGTCTGAACATTTATTGCACTGTAATTTTTGCGCATTGATTGTTTCCTGGGAAACTTTCTTTGCAGTTGGAGTTGCAGTAAGCCCCAGTTTTATTGACTCTGTAGCTTCAGTATAAATTTTAGTGACCTGCTGCTGGTATTGCGGCAACGTTTTTCCTTTTTCCTTTTCTAAATTTTTAATCTTGGCAGTATAATCATCATAAACCTTTTTCATTTTTGCCGCATATTCAGTTTGAATATTATTCAATTGCTTTATCAGGTCTGTCCCAGAATATTTATCCTGCGCATCATTGCCATCTTTCATAAACTGTGCCTTTAGTATAATCAAGTCATTTTCAAAATCAACAACTGCTTTTTTGAATTCTCTCTCAGGATTTACTTTTGAGCATTGCGTATTCCTCCCAAGGCCATCAAGCATCTTCGCAAATTTGAATTGCGAACGGCCTGCAATATCTGAGCTCAATGACAGTTTTACTAAATCCTTATAGCCTGAATAGGCAATATAAAGTTCAGAGCATGTCGTCTTTGGCAAGGCTTCAATCTGCATATACCTTTCCTTGCTTTTTTCTGCACTTAATGTATCAGTTACTCCTGCAATCTCTTTCATTTTTGCAAGGGTTTTTTCATCAAAAGTTTTTTTAACCTGCTCATACCTTTCTGCATCTTTTATGGAAATCGATCTTAAGTCAATCCAGCATGAGCCTAATGAATTTCCTGTTTCATCTGTACCGCAAGAGCCAACAACCTTATAATTGGCAGAATTCGTTCCAGCCCCTGGATTGCTTATTGAGCAGACTCTTTTTATGCCTGTCTCAGCAAAATCTGAAGCAGTGGTTGCCAAGCCCAAAAGCCCTGCAGGGGTTATGCCTGCCTGTGTTGCTCCTGCTGCTGCCAAAAGACCAGTGCTCCCGGAATATGTTGATGGAGCGCATTCTACAGCAGTCTTAATATTTCTTTCTGCTTCTTTTTGAACAATTAAATCATTCACATAATTCAAGGCGAATGATGTAGATATTTTTCCAAAACCGCATTTTGTATCGCCATTTATGGATATGCAAACTTGATTGAATCCTTTTGGTGCTACGCAGTCAACTGTAAAGTCAGCCAATCCTCCTCTTTTAATAAAGCCTTTTATTCCTTTGCATTTTTCTGTTATATAAAATACATGGCCCAAATCATTTTTCAAATAAACAGAATAATCAACTCCTGCATTGCCAGAAGTGCCTGTATTGACTATCCCTCCCTGATCAAATAATCCAGGAGTGGTTGTTACAGGAGAATGTGCTGTTTTCCCAGCATAAATATGATAATAAACTTGATATTGCGCAAGGCTTTGGCTCTCTGAATAAGGGTTAACTGACATCAAGGCAGTATATTGTGTAGGATCCTCCGGTTCAGCCAACTGATCAATCAATTCCCCAAAATTAGGAATCTTTCCGTATATGGCACGCTTGCAGATGGTTGTTCCAATTTCATTGGTTGATCTTGCATTGAATGCTGCAAATGCATTTGTACTATACTGATTGAAAAAGAAGCTGGCTGACTTTTCAGCATTTGCGAATGAACTCTGAAACGTCAAATATTCGCCTCCGCCTGATTTGCCAGTTCCTGAAATCTTATTGGCAAGCCATTTTAAAATTCCACCTTTAACCTTGAACAAGGCAAGAACTTCCCTCCAAATAATATCACAAACATATACTGACCTAATTTTATCGCAAATGCCTATAGTTTTGCCTTGTGTATAAGATATTTTAAGGCAGTTGACATAGCTCTCCAATATTGACTTTATACTTTTCAAGCCAGCAGAAACTCCTGTTAGGCATATTGGCACTGGCTCATGCGGCAGTTCAAAATTATGCAGGCCTAAAAATATTGAACCAATTAATCCTGTTTGAACAACATTGTCTACCTTCCATGAACCGCCAAGATCAAACCTTGAAGGCGGACAAAGCACAGGATCGCAAACCCCAAATAATGTTTTGCAATCCCCTGGATCCATAGAATCATAGCAGCTTGCAGAAGTTGAATCTTTTTTCAATTTAGCAGAATTCGTGCTAACCTGCCATTTCCTGCCGCCAGCAGTAATAGTCTCTCCCGGCTTCTTGGTAACAAACTTATTTGCCAAGGTTAATAGCTGCCGGTAATAAGCATTATTTGCAGCAATCTTCAAAACACTATCATGCCTTACCAAAATGTCATCATTAGTGCAAAGCCTTCCATCTGCACCAACATTCCATTCTTGAATAGTTTTTGCACTGCCGTCATTAAAAAAGTCAAGTATCTTAACAAAATTGCCCCTGGTTGTAGGGACACAATAAGGCTTGCCGTTTGCATAATACTCAATTGTTGCCAAGGCATCATATTTTTTATTAACTTTATTTTCCTGGGCAAGTGAACCCTTGAATACATATAATTTTCCAGAAGCGTCTTTATAAACAGCACCATTGTTAGAAGTCAAAGGCGCTAAATAATTCTTTGAATATGCAGTAGAAGTTTTTTTGATATGGTCTAAAATTATCTTCCTATCATCATCAGTTTTTACATCGTTCTTAAGCTTATTAAGGCTGTCAACATAATCCTGCACTGTTGCGGGCTGTAATTTTATTTCGCCATTCGGAGAATATGAAACAATTTGATTATTCACCCTCCTGACAGTAGACAAGCTTTCAACATTCATTTTTCTAAGGAATGGAAATCCGCTAGACTTTATTTCTCCTGGCTTGGAAGCAGTGTATGAAAGCAGGTCCTGGAAAATCACTCTTTTTTCAGCTTCAGATTTAGATGAAAAATCTTTATATTTTGCCGAATTTAAAATCTCAACCGCCCTATTGAAAGATTTTGATGACTTGTCAAATTCAAATCCTTTGATATTATCATCCACTTCTTTTTTAAAGTTATATTCAAGTCCCTTGCCTTCTTTTTCGCCGGTATTGGCCTGATAGGATTGAGAATTTTTCATCAACTGCCAATACCTATAATCCCTTAATGTTTCTTTGCTGTAAAGGTCTTTCCCCAATAAATCTCCATACTTATCATAATCATTATATTTTGAATAAACCTCTTTATACCAATCTTGATTTTTAAGGTCTTTCATCTCTTCATTGATCTGTTCTATGTTTGCCTGTGATTCATCCAAGGCCTTTTCAACCTTGGCAGCATTCTTGCCCATGCAATTGTCAAAGCTTGAATACAACCTATTCTGTCCGCTATTTTCTTTGCAGTATTGCGTCCAGCCGCTACTGCCATCTTTGCCTCTCATCACTAAGTTTCTGGCATTGTTCCTAGCAGTACCGGACAAAAACGAATTTTTAATAGTTAAAAATAAAAAAGTAAATATACAAACTTTTTTCCAGACTTTAAGGACATTGTCCAGCTTATCGATTACACCATCTAATTTTTCAATTGTCCTTTGAGTCTTGTTTATTTTTTCAGAAATTTTTTCAGGGGATAATTGTATTGCCCTTTTTTCAACAGGCATATGCAAGGTAAAATTGGAAAAGCTTCTTAATGGCTTTCCAGAACCAGGGATGATTGTAAGCAACGCAAATTTATTTGAGACTATTTCCTTGACATACACCCCTTTGCCATCCAAAGAAAGAGTTTCTCTAACACCATAAGGCTTGCTATTGGAAGACAAGCCAGAACCTTTTTCTTGATACTGTTTTTCAACAACAATTGAATTTGCTTTTATTTGGGACACAACCCAATTGTAAACATATTTCTTATTATTGGAAGTAGTTGCCAAATCCTTGCCAAAAATCTTTGCACCAGGTTTAAGTGTTTTAGTCCCCTCCCCAGTAACTTCTAAAATTACAGTGGGCTTTTCACTTTCTTTTATCCCAATAACATCTTCGACTTTAACTTCAACATTTCTTCCAAGGTCATCCACTCTTGCAACAACATGCGATGCACCTGCCTCAACATCTTTTTCTAATTGATTAATTTTTGCATCTGCCTTTATCAAATGGCCACCTTTGCGATTCTGCACGGATTTCCTATAATATTCTATTGCTTGTGCAGGATAGCCCAGCCAGTCATATGCTTCAGCAATCTTAAAGGCTGCCTTGTCTGCAAGCAATACGCCATCTTCATCTGCCACATTTGGATAAGCATCAAATACCTTTTTATATTCCTGGACAGATGTGCATAGAACAAACTCTTGTTCAATCTTCTTAAGCTTGCCCAAAAATGTTTGGGCATTTACTGCTGCAGAATTTAACTCTGAAGAATCAACTTTAACTGCATTAGATTCTTGGATTTGGATAGATGCCAAAGAAGTACCCTTATCAACAGCATTTAATAATAAGCTAAAGCTTTTTTCATCTATGTTGATATTATTAGGTGCATTCTTTTTTAAATTGAAACTTTGATCAATGATTGTTGGCAAAGCCTTTACATCATCACCTGTGATTTTGTAAAAATTAACAGAGACTTCATCATCGCCAAAATTAAAAACATCAATATAATATCCTTTTTCAATAATTTCATTTTTTGATGTGTCCTGTACTTTGCCGGACATTAAATTAATAAGGCTATTCCCTTTTGTTGCAGGCACTACTTTTGTTTGAACTTCTGGCGTATCAACAGCTGCAGAACCTGAAGTGCTTTCTAATGCACTTAAGACAAATGTTTTTGATGCACAAGGATCCTTGCTGGATGCTTGTTCTGGAACTAAACTTTTTTTAGTATAAAATACTTTAGAAGCTTTTTCAGTTTTGGAAGAGCTCGTCAAGGTAACATCTGCCCTAACTTGAGAACTTTTTTTATCTTCAAACGTGTCTATCCTTTTTATTGTCCATGATGAGCCAGGGTATAATCTAGAGCCTTCAGTTAAGATGGTCTCTCTTATATTGCCATCAACATCAATTTTTAATTTCACTCTCTTATCAGTTGGATCAACTACATCAGCCAATTTTATCCTGAATGCATTCTGCATTAGGCCTTGGGACTCCCTAATCCTTAAATAACTAGAAGTTTCGCCCACTTTCAGATTTAATGTTTTTATTGGCCTTGGTGTTCCAGTACTGGGCGGCATCAAATCGCTCCCGCTATAAACTGTTAATGATGCATCATTATCCCCAATTTTAGAAACTCTCAAAGCCCCCCTTTTTGCAAAAAAAGTATAAGGTGTCAATTCCTTCTGCCTCCATGCTGTTTCATCCACATCTTCTGGCAGCATCAAATCCTGATGGAACAATGAATAAGTTCTTTCAGCATCAGCAAAATAAATTTCAGCAGCCATTGAAAGTTTTATTTCTTCAGGTATTGCTTCTTCCTTTTCAGTCTTTTTTATAAGCAAAGCCAAAAAGCCTAAATTTTCAAGGCTGTATTTTTTGGGCCTTATATACCTTGGAGTGCCCCTAATCATCTCCCTTGTCTCAACATCCAATGGCCTTATGTTTACAAGCTTTATGTTTGGCATCCCATACAACGGCTCCACATTTGAAGACGTGCCAAACAGGCTCCCCATAGTTGTTCCAGACAAATAAACATAAACTGGGACATCATCATCCTCTATAAGATTAGATCTCAATGTTGCAGGCTCGTACCCTATAACATTAACAATTATCGCAGCCCCTGCTTCATACTCATTTACTCCTTTATCTGTATCGGCTTCAAATTGCAGGTTTGCAATCTCTTTAACCGCAGTTTTTGCAGAATCAACAACATTTGTAGTCGCTGCTTTTACTGATTCAGCTCCAGTCTTTAAATTGGCTGTTTCTGAAGCCAAAGCTACAGGCATGGTTAATATCAAGGCAACAAGAATGAATGCTACTGGCTGGCATGCTTTCATCTTTTTCATATTGCCCACTCCGGATTGAACACAGTAGTTCCTGTTTCAACTTCTTCCATAATCCTTGCCACATCCTCTTGAGTCTTTGGCGGATCTTTTACAGGGACATAAAATATAATCTTTGAAAAGGTATCTAAATCCTGAGAATAAACAGCCCATTCAAAGTTAGTGCCGCCTGTAATGGCATAATCCAATTTTATCGAAGGCATTTCAACTGAATAGCAATGCTCTTCCTCAAAACCTAAAAATGCTCCCCAAAATCCTTGCTTGGGGGCATCAACACATTTTTCAATTGTTTTTGATTCTATATAAAAGCCTTCATCAGATTCAGATGCCACTTGCGCTTGAAAATCATAAGTTCCGGGGATAAGCTTTATTTTATAATTATCATATTCCGGAAGAAGGTTAACATTATATTCCTTTTCATCTTCATTCAAAATTAAAATTACATTTTCATCATCTGTCGGGTCTCTTACCAAGCCGCTTTTTTCAACAAGTTTAATTTCATAATCCAATTCCCTAAATTCATCAAGTAAAACACTAAATTGCGTTTCCTCAGTTGTATCAACAATTTGCTTGCCAGTATGGTACCCCTTTTTGTCAGCAATCAAAAACCCGTTTACACAAGCTGGGCTTTTGGTAAAAAGCTTTGATTCGCCATCAAGCCTATATTCAGTTTTTCCTAATTGGCAGACTGTAGATACGCATTTAATTTTAATCTCAACATTGTCCACAGTTTTGTATGTGCCCGCATCTAAGGCATATACTGTTATTGGCTTTATTGCATTCTCACAAATAATAGGTTTTGAACTTTCAAAATTTTCAGTCCCTAAAATATTTTCTTTAGGCTGATTGTTATCAATAACCACCTGTGAAGCAAACTGGAATACAAATCCATCATCATCAGAAAAAATAATCAAAACAGGATACTTAATGTCATAAATAAAATTATAATCCAAAAGGCAAAGGAAAGGAGTAACATAGGCAAGCTCTTTTGCTTTGGGATCATTAAAAGGCTCTGCTACTAAAATCCCATTATCAGAAGGAAAAACTTCTAACTCCATCGGCCATTTCCCTGAATATCTCATCCCCACATGGAAATCTTTATCAAAGCCTGACAGGGCATCCCACACAAAATAGTCATTCCTTTTAGAAAAATCCGTCCCTTTGATTTTAATATGCGGAATATTCAACTCCAAATCTTCTTTCAAGGAAGTTTCAATTTCCATCACATTCCAAAATTTTGGGACACAGCTGCTTTCTGTTTCAGAGTAAGGGATATTTTCATTTAAGCTAAGGATATCCAAAGTTATTTCTTCTAGAAAATAATCCCCATCCATCTTTTCAGCAACCTCTTTGGCTTTTTCATAAAATCTTCCAAGATTAACATTTATGCTCTGATAAAAATCTGGGAAATTAAAAGAAAACTGGCCAACCTGGACATAAATAGGATAGTCAA
>JAYEMU010000079.1:0-2684 GCA_034718475.1 Nanobdellota archaeon | reverse complement strand
GAATGGTTCCAGAAAATATATATTAAAATTCAACTTCGAAAATCTTACAGCATTTGCAGAAAAACTAGAGTAAAATTGAAGAAGATAAGAAAAAATTTACAACAAAGATCTTTAATTTTCTGAAAATAGCAGAAAAATACAAATAGGCCACACGACAAAAAATGCCTCATTGAAAATCTTATATCATTAAGCTAAATCTTAATGGTTTTTTTATATAAGAATGAAGTTGGAATTCATCTACAGACTAAAGTCTGCATGAGTTTTCTTCCAACAATCATAAATTTTATAAATCATACAATAAAAATAAGAATATGGAAAGAAGGAACTTTCTTAAATTGATGGGATGTGCATCATTAAGCTTCGCAGTATCCTGCTCACCATTATATAGATTATCAAGCTTTCCTTTTGGCACACCAAATGAAAACTATCAAAAAAAATATCTTGCCAGCATTGAAGACCTAGTTGTCAAAAAACGTGATTATTATAAAACCTATTTCCGGGATCTTGACAGGTATTTGGAACTTTATTCAAAACAGCCATTAGCATATAGGGTAAAACATGAATCAGACTTGTATAAGTCCTTAAAGCCTTTAACACATGCAATTACCGACATAACCAAACAAAGCCTGGAACCTCTACAGATTACACTGGCACATGAAAAAAGCCCTTACATCAGCAAAAAAATTCTTTATAAATCTCTTTTTGAAAAATATAGCGGCATCAATATTTATAATCAAGTTATTTTAAAAAGCTCAAATCTTACTCTGGCTACTACCAGCCATGAAATTGGGCATTATCTGGACAATAAAGTTAATCATTTGATTTTCTTATTGAAAGACAAACATGAAATCCAAAGATCTGAAATGGCTGCTGAATCTTGTGCAATTTATTTAGGTAACGCAATAGCTTTTAGGTGGGATAAAAAAATAGGCAAAAAGATTATAACAGAATCTTATGACAGGGCAGAAGATGGACTAATGCATGATTTAAGGGCCAATACAAGATTAGAAACATTAATCCAAAAAGGCCGCCTCTATCCAAATGCAGACATGTTTGATTTTATATTATTGGATTACTTTAATTATGACACTGCCCTTTTATGGGATTTTTTAAGAAATAATTCAAAAAAAACTGTATTTAAAAAACTTAGATCCACAATAAAAAAACATGGCTCTATAATAAAAGCTGTGGAAACAAGCCTGAATAAAAGCAAAACCAAATTTAATCTTTAGAATTTTACCAAAAAGATTTGCTGGTTTTCCATAATCTATGGATTAATCCAATATGCAGCCTATACTGCCAGTGCTCAAATTCTTTCTGATTATCTGCATTAAAATCCCTTGTGCACCTTTTATCTTTGCTAACCGGATCATTATTCCAACTATAAAGGCATTTTAGTCCTGAGGATTGAACATTAACAATATTAATCCTGTTTCCATTGTTACGGGAACATAAGGAAGTTCTGCCTTTTTTCAATGAATCAAGATAGAGGCATTTCATAACCAAGCCGGATTTTTCTCCATGTGTATATGTAACATAATTAAAAGAGAAATCCTGCTGTCCTTTTTTTAAGCTAACCATATAACCTCTTTTATTTACACTAAAATTTATGTCTTGAGGAAGCCTTTGCGGCTTGGCAGTTGTTCTACCATAATTCAAATGCGAATTAATTTGGCATCCAGAAATCGGGGATGCTGATAGTGCCAAACCCATCGCAACAATAATATTTCTTATTTTGCCCATGCTTTAAGGAATAAGCAGTGGATTTAAATATCTTTCTTAAAAATCAGGCATTAATATTATATACAACACTTGCAAAGATGAATACAAATGCAACAATGTTGGCATAAGCATAATTATAGTGCATGAAATTATACCACATCATCAAAAATCCAAGAATGCCCATAAGGTAAAAAATCTTTCTTATTGACCTATTTTTCATATTAGCTTAAAAGTTTCAATTCTTTTTAAATTTTGCCTAAATATTTTTAAATAATGAGTACATAGAAGTTTTCCATGAACAAAAAAAGGTATATTGTTTTGACTTTTATTATTTTAATTCTTTTGACTGTTAAATTAACCTGGCATGAAGAAAAAGGGATCATAATTGGAGAGGACTGCCATGAACTGGCTAGGCAGATTATTCCTGAGACCATGACATTGAGCATATCAAATGCTATTACACCTGAAGCATACCGCATTACGGACAGATGGAAAGACGGGAAGCTAATCTCTGAAACAACACCAAATTTTGATTCAATATATTTTATAGACGGGTCTGAAGAAGGGCATAATCCAAATTATTATTATTTTATGGTCCTCTTAGGTGAAGATTCAAAAACAAATCCAGAAGATGTTTACCTTAAATATGAAAATAACGTAACTGATGAAAATGGGAAAATAATTGGAAAAAATCAATTCTATATCCGGCCAATATTAAAAAGAGTAGGTTCTAATAAATTTAAAATAATGAAATATAATTTTGCAGACTTTAATCCTGAAACTTATACTGGGCAAGGATGCATCTGGAACAACATCTAGAACTTTGGTACGTAGAAAAAACAGATTAAATACACACAGGAAATGCTTCGGAAAAATTGAGCTGCATATGCTGGATAACATAATACAATCATTAAAGCATTATCGGCTTGAAGATAATCTTAAAGCAGGGCATCTGTTCATAC
>JAYEMU010000078.1:0-2686 GCA_034718475.1 Nanobdellota archaeon | reverse complement strand
AAGCAAAGGAAGTAAAGGAAGAGGTAAAGGAAAAATAAAATGGCAGGAAAGATTAAAACAAGAGAATTTTTGAATATGTCTGAAAAAGATCTTAAAAATAAGATTCTTGAGTTGAATAAAGAACTGCTTAAAATGAATGCTCAAAGATCAACAGGAACTGCTTTAGAAAATCCTGGAAAAATCAAACTAGTTAGAAAAACAATTGCAAGAATAAAAATGGTTATTCATCAAAAAAAATTAGTGGAGGAAAAGAAAAAGCATGAGTGAAATTTGCCCAAAATGTGGCTTGCCAAAAGAACTTTGTGTTTGCGAAACAATAGCAAAAGAAGAGCAGCAGATAATAATTCGCACAGAAAAAAGGAAATTTGGCAAAATTACGACAATCATAGCTGGAATAGACGCAAAAGATATTGGCATTAAGGATTTGACAAAAAGACTCAAATCAAAATTGGCATGTGGTGGAACTGCAAAGGGAAACACAATTGAGCTCCAAGGTGAACACAAAAAAAGAGCAAAGGAATGCCTTATTGAATATGGTTTTTCACCAGCTTCGATAGACGTAAAGTAAGGATGAAACCAAAAGAAATCATCCAGCATGAACTCATCGGTCTTGAAATAGAGATTGTTGATGCATCAAATAAGTCCCTTATTGGAAAAAAAGGAAATATAATTGATGAAACAAAAAATACCTTGACAATAAAGGATGGGGAAAAATATAAAAAGGTGCTTAAATCACAAATCACATTCAGGACAACAATAGCTGGCAAAAAAATTGAAGTTGATGGCAGGAAATTGGTGGGAAGGCCGGAAGAAAGGTTAAAAAAATGGTAAAAAAACAAAAAAAAGCAGCAAAGAATATTGGTATAGATGTAACTCCGCCTAAAGATGTTTGTCAGGATCCAAATTGCCCTTTTCATGGGAGCATACATATTAGGGGAAGGCTTTTCAAGGGAAAAATAATCAAAGTAGATATTCATAGGACTGCAACAATTGAATGGCCAAGGACTTATTATCTTTGTAAATATGAAAGATTTGAAAAAAGAAGGTCTCGTGTAAAGGCTCACAATCCGCCTTGTATCAATGCCCAAGTTGGGGATATTGTAAGGATTGGTGAAACTAGGCCTATTTCAAAAACTAAAAAGTTTGTAATAATTGAAAAAATAAAAGAAAAATGAAAGCAGTATCAGCAAGAATAACAAAAGCGCTTCCTTTGGGAGCCATAATCCCCACTTGTGATAATTCGGGCGCCAAGGTTGTCAGGCTAGTTGGTGTAAAAGGCCAAAAAACAACAAAAAGAAGGATTGCTAGTGGTGGTGTTGGGGACTTGGTTGTAGTTTCAGTTATTAAGGGAAAAACAGATATAAGAAAACAAGTTGTCCCTGCAATCATTGTGAGGCAAAAAAGAAGTTATAGAAGAAAAGATGGTACAAGAATTAAATTTGAAGACAATGCTGTTGTAGTATTGAAAGACGAAAAAGGAAACCCTAAAGGCACTATATTTAAAGGGGCAATTGCTAAAGAAGCGACTGAGAAATGGCCAGGCCTTGCCAAAGTTGCAAATATTGTTGTGTAAAAATGAAAAATGCATTTTCAAAAAGTTGGAATAGAAGTGTTCAGCCTAGAAAACAAAGAAAATATGGCTATAACGCACCCTTGCATTTATTTAGAAAGATGAATTTAAAATCACCTTTATCAAAGGAATTAAAGGAAAAATATGGAAAAAGGAATATAATCATTCGTACAGGAGATAAAGTAAAGATTTCAAGGGGACAGTTCAAAGGAAAAAAAGGCAAAGTGAATAAGGTTATATCAAAAGATGGCAAGGTTTATGTTGAAGGGATAGAAAATATAAAAATGGATGGCACTAAAACATTTTATCCATTGAAAGCTTCAAAATTAATGATTATAGAATTGAATACAGAAGATAAAAAAAGAAAACTGCAAAAAATAAATAAGAAGGAGTTGAAAAATGGTTAAAAGGCACTTATCAAGATTAAATGCACCTAGATGCTGGTCTGTTAAAAGGAAAGGTATAAAATTTATAACTAAAGTCAGTCCTGGACCGCATAAACTGAAAAAATCAATGCCCCTATCTGTCATAATTAGGGATTTATTAAAACTGGCAAAAACTACAAGCGAGGTAAAAAAGATTCTCCATAAGAGGATAGTCCTTGTAAATAAGAAAGTGATAACTGATTATAAATTCCCTATAGGGCTGTTTGATGTTATTGAATTCACAAAGACCAAAGAATATTTTAGAATGCTTTTAACTAAAAGCGGCAAATTCTTTTTGAAAAAAACTGATGCCTCTGAATCAGCCATAAAACCTTTTAAGATAATTGGAAAAACAACTTTGAAAAAATCCCTTTTTCAATTAAACTTTGATGATGGTTCAAACTTATTGGTAAAAAAAGGGAAATATAAAGTAAATGATACTATTTATATGGATTTAGAAAAAGGTGCAGTAAAAGTGCATTTGCCTTTTAGCAAAGGTGCAATTGTTTATATCCTTGGAGGAAGTAAAGTTGCATCAGTTGGCAAATTAATTGAAATAAAAGACAATGAAATCAACCTCGGAGCCGAAGGGGAGTTTGACCTGTCGGCCGCTGAACCCTATATGGTGTCGACACTGTTATTGAAGCGGTTAGATCTGCGTGAAGTGATGCAGAATCTTCCCGGAGAGTTG
>JAYEMU010000077.1:0-2815 GCA_034718475.1 Nanobdellota archaeon | reverse complement strand
ATTATAATATCGTCTAATCCAAAAACTAACTTTTTGTTGGCTAGTTCCTAAAATATTTGCAATATCTTGCTGTTTTTTACCTTCTTCGTGCAATTTAATTATTAATTCTCGTTCCTTAATTTGTCCAGATTTCATAATGCATCACCTCTGCATTATAAAAAGATTAACTAGTATATAAAACAAACGATTTTTGTCCGCTACTAAAGAATAGTAAACTTTATAAGGTAGAGCCGAAAACTATATCTTAATTGGAGGAAAATTAATTTGAAAAGAAGTTCAAGACGTTGGAAAAAAAAGGGTCAAATGCGCTGGAAATGGCAACGTAAGAGAAAAAGAAAAGAAAAGAAGAAACGTCAAGCTAAATAATTCTAAAAACCTCTAAATCCATTTAATATTGTTTTTTCCCTTTCAGCACCCGTAGATATAAATGTTACAGGTACGTCTGCATACCGGCTGATTGTATCTAAATAGTTTTTGGCACTTCTTGGCAATTCATCGAAATTTTTAGCATCTATTACTGCCTGTTTTGAAAATCCTGCTTCTTCAATATATATTGGCTTGGTCCTATAAAGCTTGTCTAAGTCATAATCATCATAACCATAGTCCCATTTTCCATCTACTTCGTATACAACTGCTAATTTGAGTGGGCCCTTATCCCCTAATACATCTAATTTTGTAACTGCTAGTTGGGTATAGCCGCAAATCCGGCATCTATCTTTCAATTGCACTAAATCAAGCCAGCCAACTCTTCTTTTCCTGCCAGTAGTAGCTCCGAATTCTTTGCCATCATTCCTAATTTGAATTCCAATATCCTCTGAATATTGTTCATCAACTGGGAATCTATTGCCATCTAGGCAAGTTACAACTGGTCCATGCCCTACTTTGGAAGTATATGCCTTTACTATACCAATGTTTTCTTTGAAAGCCATTGGAGGAATTCCTACATTACCAAATATGCTTGAAGGAATCGGCTGAGAGCAAGTTACTTTTGGATAATTGCCGAACCTATAATCCAAATTTGCGCCTTGAGATCCCTGAAATAAGACATTTTTATCTCTAGCAATTAAGCCCCTTACTTCTTTTGAAACATCCACCATATATCTTTTTAAATTTTTTCCAGCGTCCATATATCTTGCAACTGTTTCATCTTCACTTATTTTAACTAGAGGCGCATCATATTTTCCGCCTTTAGGAACTTTAACACTTGAATAATATGTTTTCTCCAAAATGCTTTGGTAAATCTTATAATTATACCTAATCATCTCTTCAAGATGTTTTCCACCCTTTACCAAATCAAAGAACCTTGGCTCTTTTCTGGAACTTTTATATGCTGGGCCAATGCCTTGCTTGGTTGTCCCAATTTGGTTTACTGATCTATCTCTTGCAATATCCAAGGCAATATGATATGGAAAAACTAGTTCAGTCCTTGGATCTATGCCTAAGTTTACTTCCCCATTGAAAAAATCTATTTCTTCAGAAATTCTTTCTGGATGCAGGACAACACCTGCAGCGATTAATGACCTAATGCCACGAATTGCCCCAACAGGCATGACATGCAGTATATATTCCTTGCCGTCAACAACCGCTGTATTGCCAGCGTTGCTTCCGCCTTGAAATTTAACTACAACATCTGCATCTTTGCTTATAAAATCTGCGACTTTTGCTTTGCCTTCATCTCCATAGATGGCTCCGGTTATACTTATTATTGACATTTGAAATCACGCTATTAGAATTATTTTGGCATTTAATAACTTTGCTGTTTAAAATTAAGTTTATTTATATAATTTTATATTTTGTAAAATTATAATGTTCCGTGAATCTAAAATCTATTTGGTTTCTCTATAATATATTTGCTTCTGAAAATCTAAATATTTTTGTGTTTTTGAAATAATATCTGATAGGCAGAAAAATAATATAGGGTATTTTGGCAACCAAATTACCATAAAATTAACGTTTTTTATAATTTTTTTATAATTTTTGTTAATTTAGCGAAGATTCACAACAGCTAGGGCATTGAATATAATGCTCCAACCGAGAATCTAGAGGTTATTTTAGTTCTCTATGATATTATTTGCTTCTAAAAATATAGATGATAAGGTCTTTTATATAAGTTGCTCTTTTCTTAATTTGGTCTGACAAACCAAATAATCATAAGAAAATCTGGTCTGGCAAACCATTTCCTCATGATAAGATATACCTTAAAAAGTGCTCAATAACAATGAGGACAAATAGTAAAAAATCATCAATTAGAATGAGAACCTTTATAAAAATAACAGAATCAACTTCCATTTTAAATGGAAATAATGCCAGATTTCATCCATTCTAAATGGAAGGATTTAAATAGTCTCTTAACCTGCAATTCTATATGTTATCAAAAGATCAATTAAAAGAAATATTATTAGAACAAAGAAAGGTTATTTTAAAAAAACCTTTAGGTATAGAAAGAACCATAATAAAAAAGATTGAAACAAAAATAAAAATACCATCTGTTGTAATTATAACTGGATTAAGACGAAGTGGCAAATCAACTACGTTAAGACAAGTAATTAAAAAAAGATATAATGATGAAGATTTTTATTATATCAATTTTGAAGATGAGAGATTATTTAATTTTAAAGCTCAAGATTTCAATATAATATATGAAGCATTTATCGAACTATTTGGACAAAAGAATACATTTTTTATAGATGAAATTCAAAATGTACCTCTTTTCGAAAATTTTGTAAGAAGATTTCATGATGATGGTTTCAAACTTTTCATTACAGGATCAAATGCAAATTTATTGAGCAGAGAATTTGGTACAAAGCTTACAGGT
>JAYEMU010000076.1:0-2819 GCA_034718475.1 Nanobdellota archaeon | reverse complement strand
GCTCCACCTGGCCATTTGCAAACTATTCTTTTTTCAAAATTGCTGTAAATGTTTTTTATCCTATAAAAACTTCATTTTAATGAGGTGTTACCAGAAAGCAAATCTGCATAGATTTCGGCAATTAGGATTACCTCAAAAATGGAAAATATCAATGCATGATTTTTTCAAAATTAGTTTAATTTTTCATTGTTATCAAAAATAGTTTTTCTGTTTTCCATCCTATAACTTTTCCCTTCTAATTTAATTACTTCACAACGATGTAAAATCCTGTCTAATAAAGCTGTGGTTAATACTGTATCTTTTAATACATCAGCCCATTGTTTTGGAGATTTATTAGTTGTGATTATTAAAGAGGCTTTATCATGCAAATCATTGATGAGATTAAAAAATGCTACAGCATCTTGTTGATTAATAGGAAACATCATAATATCATCAATAACCAATAAATGCGACTTCATTATACGATTGTATTCTGCAAAAGCAGTTCGTGTTACATCTTTCATCCTTAAGACCTTAATGAGGTCTTCCATGCTTTTAAAATAAGCTCTGTAGCCTTGATCCACTGCATCAAAACATAATCCTGCAGCTATGTAAGTTTTTCCTGTACCGGATGGGCCCATTAGAATAACATTAAAATTTTGTTCCAACCAATTAAGTTCCCTTAGTTGGGCCAGTTGTTTTTTTCCTAATCCGTTTGAGAAGGAATGATCATATAAATCCAGGTTATACTCTAATGGCAACCTTGCTTGTTTTGTTCTTCGTTGCTTGTCTTTTTCCATACGGTGTTCTACTTCCTGGTTCATTAATGTACTTGCAAAATCAAGGTAAGTTACCTGATTGTTTTGTGCATTCCTAACCATATCGTCCAGATTGTTTGCTATGGCAGAAAGTTTTAATTGTTTACATTGTTGTTTAATTACATCTGTTTTTGTCATCTGATAATGATTTATTGTGGTTAATAATATTTTCATAATCTTCGATATTGCTGGTTTGGGGAAGCTGATCAAGGTCTTCCAGATTGCTTTTTCCGAGTAGTTTAATTTGTTCCCCGGGCATGGCATTATTTGGTTTTTCATCCAGTAAAACAAATAAGGCTTGTTCAAATTCATAACCATGCAAAATTTCATTTTTACGACAAAAATCTAATGTTTTGTCGGCTATGTTTATGTCTGCCTGAGATAGTGCTTTTTGAATAACTTGTAAATGATCTCGAGTGTACCTTGGCCATTGTTGTTTTATTTCTAATAGATATTTTTTTGCTAAATCTTTATTGGTAAAGCAATTAGCCAGAGAGTCAATCATATCCTGAAGTTTTTGGGAGTTATCCCTTCTATGGTGGGTATTGATAATTGGTTTTCCTTTTTCCAGGGAAACCTGATGTGAACATATTTGATTTTGCTGAAGGTCAAGAATGCAAATTACATCTTGTTCATGCTTTACCAGAACCTTAGTATTTAACCCCTGGTATGTTCCCATAGGAAGGGAATAAAAATTGCTTTTATATGCAATCACATTATTTTTTCTCACATAGTATTCTTTCATTTTTGTATTGTTTTTTATTACTAATGGTATAAATGTGGTAAGCTCCTGCTTCTCTTTAATAAACTCTTCTTGAGGCGATTTTTTAGTGTAATTATGTGGTAAATAGTTTGCTGTCCTATTCAGCCATGCCACAGCTTGATCATTAAGCGTTTCAATGTCATGATAAGCCCTGTTGTATAAGAAATTTTTCTTTATGTACTGGATAACATTTTCTACTTTTCCTTTACTTTGAGGATCTGACTTTCTACAAAAATGTAGTTCAAAATTCCTTGCTTTGGTATATTGCTTAAATGCAGAAGTAAGAATAATATCTCCAAGATTTTCATCTACAACCATTGTCCTGTCCTGATCATAAACAACCATCTTTGGGATACCACCAAAAAAAGAGAATGCTTCTTCATGGGCTGTTACAACAGCTTGGGAAGTAAATGGTTTATCAGAAAACCAGGTGAATTTCATCCGGCTACGCGATAATACCATTGCAAAAAAATATACCTTTTTTCTTTTCCCATTTGACAGGCGCATGTTATATTCTCCGAAATCAACCTGGCTTTGTTTTCCATACGGTAATTCTTCAACAGGGGAAAACTCCCTGGATATTGGTTGATATGGAATATTATGTTTTTGCCTGATAAAAGCAACATAATTGTAAACTGTCCGAGTGGATACTTCGGGGCAATCACTATAGTTTTCTTTTAACCAATCGTGTATTTGTGCTGACGATGTGTCTGGGAATTCTGATAACCTTCCTTTTACAAATACTTCATACGGGTTAAGGATTTTTTTCCTCTCAGACAAATTTATAAGAGACTGTTCAAAGTCATCTTCTGACATTTTTAAGTGCCGGCTAACTGTCCTGGGGTTCATTACAAAATAACGGGCAATTCTTGAAATACTGAAGCCCATTCTTCTTAATTTGTGAATTTCATGATACATGATCCATCTGTTTAAATCTTTCTTTGTCATTTCGGTTAAGTTTTTAAATTTTAACCGAAGAAAATTAATTTAACTTCTTCTAAGCAAAGTTGCCCCCGGGGGCAACTTTGCTTAGAAGGATCATGCACTGTTATTTTCCAATTACTCTGTATTTCTATTTTCCGAAAACAACGTAGTAAAACTTGCCTATTTTAATGTAGATTTATATTCCGGTATCAATTAAAATCTATGATTAATTTTGTTGCAAATAAAATAGATAAAATGTTAATCAAATCATTGTAATTGCGTCGAAAAAGTATCTATTAAAAAAGAATTGAAAAACTATCCGCCTTAGCGGATTT
>JAYEMU010000075.1:0-2842 GCA_034718475.1 Nanobdellota archaeon | reverse complement strand
TTAAGCAATTATAATTTAAGAAATTTTTCCGATGTTTCAATTGAAGATTTTGTCAAAGTTCAGGGCAATAATCTATTGGATGCAATCTTATTCAACCGCTTGTTTAATTCTTGTGCAAGAACCAAAGAGGATTTTAAGGTTGAAAAGGATATGGATTGTTTGTTGTATAAGCAGGATGGCCTTTTTGGCAGGAATTTAGTTTTTAATGGTGATGGTGAAGGGTATTTTATTGGAGCTAAGAATATCACTGCTGAAACTCTTGAATCCAATGGCGATGGCGATTGGCGTTTTGCTTGGGCTAATAATATCACTGCTGAAACTTTGCAATCCAATGGCGATGGTGGTAGGCGTTTTGTTTTGGCTAAGAATATCACTGCTGAAACTCTTGAATCCAATGGCGATGGCGAAGGGCGTTTTGCTTGGGCTACGAATATCACTGCTGAAACTTTGCAATCCAATGGCGATGGCGATGGGCGTTTTTATAGGGCTACAAGCTTCACAATAAATGGGAAAGAATTCAAAAAATTCTCTAAAAAGGATTTACAATCCTTATCTACAGGAGGCACTTCTGCAAATGATAACTGAATTCACTTATTCCCAAGAAGCCGTAATGTCCCAGGTTAAGTCCAACATAGGTGAAAGTCATTTTACATAATTATTGGACAGCCTGTTTAAGCGGGGAGGATGTCACATGGACATAAATCCTTGGCAAATGTAGCCACCTAATAATCAGGCGCAATCGCAATATATATACTAGTCGCTGAGCATATAAGAAGCAAGCCAAATATCAACAAACCTCTAAGAAAATATCCAAACACAAAAAGCAAAAACTTTATTAAACAACTAGCCTTATGGCTTAAGGTGATGATAAACTTATTTGGCTCATTATTAGGCATTTTTATAGTTCTAGTTTTTGCCAGTTTAAAGATAATCAAGGAATATGAGAAAGGCGTAAAATTCACATTAGGGAAATTCAAGGGCCTTATGCCTGCAGGCCTAAGGATTATTGTCCCGGTAATACAGAGCTACCAAAAGGTTGACATGAGGATAAAGGCAGTTGATGTTCCAGACCAGGAAGCCATGACAAAGGATAATATTTCTGTGAAGATAAATGCAGTTATTTATTATCGTGTAATGGATGCCGACAAGGCAATCCTGCAGGTCCAGAATTATTATTATGCAGTATCGCAATTGGCCCAGACTACAATGCGTAATGTAGCAGGCGAAGTCGAGCTGGATGAATTGTTGAGCAAGAGGGATACTGTTTCAGATAAGATTAAGCAGATAGTTGATAAGGCGACAGACCCTTGGGGCATTTCTATTGAGTCTGTTGAATTGAAGGACATTGTGCTTCCAGAGGATATGAAAAGGGTAATTGGCAAGCAGGCAGAGGCTGAGAGGGAAAAGCGTGCAGTGATAATCAAGGCCCAGGGTGAAGTCATTGCTGCAAAAGATATGGCAAAGGCTGCATCAATGCTTTCAAAAGAATCCGGCGCCTTGCATCTTAGGACGCTTCAGACCTTGAACGACTTGTCTTCTGACAAATCCAACACTGTGATATTTGCAGTGCCTTTAGAGGTCTTAAGGGCTTTGGAAAATATTGCCGACAAATGAAATTCTTAGAATAGTTTTTGATAGCTTGTTACCAAAACCTCTAAACCATCCATGCCGCCATTATCCTCAACCATTTTTCCAGAAATTTCATAGAAAGAAACATTATGCCCTTCAAGCATCCCTGCAATTTTAATAAAATCCTTCAATCCTTTTAGTGTCCTGAATGCAGAATGCACACAGCCTATTGACGGCTCTCCGAAGCGGTAATATTTTGCCATTTTTTCAATCTTATTGCATGCTAATACTATAAAAAGCTTTTTGTTCAATGTAAGTAGAAAGTCTATTTTTTAATTATTGCATGGAACACCTAATCTGTATTGCTAATAGGTAGTCTTGAATACAAAATATCCGCATCCGTAATAATTTTTGTGACCTAACTTTCTACTTACTGTTCAATCTACTGAATTTTGCATAAGATTTATAAATAAAGCTTATATTAAATACTGTAATAATCAATTTGGAGGATGAAAAAAAAATGAAAATAAGAAATTTAATCGGAGCAGCAGCATTGGGTGCAGTTGTAGGACTTACTGGAGGACTTACTGGCTGTCCTAATAAAAAAGTCGTAGAAGTAAAAAAGTATGATGATGGATTTAGAATAATCCAATACAATCCTCATAATAGTTTTTGGTATTTTGTACGTGGAAAAAAAACAAATCCTGCTTTTTGTAAATCCTTTAAAACTGCTGAAATCACTTCAATTCTAAAACAAAGTGGCAAAGACAGAGTTTTTCTAAAAGATAAAATTTATGAAAGACTTTCGGGCAAATTTAGTGTTGATGAAATCTATAATTCAAGGACTAATGAGACCTGTTATAGAAAACTCTCAGATGCTGACTTTTACCTTTCTAAATCAGAGAGGCTATGCACCCCAAAAGAGTTAGAGATAGCAGACAAACATTTAAGAAAACAAGCAAAAAAATTTAAATTTTTAGAAGAAGAGAAAAAATGGATTAAATCATGTAAGCCTGTAATTCGGGGAAACATTATGGATGGATGGAAATAAATGAATTGAAAAAAAGAAAAAACAAATTTTAACAGGTTCACCTGCCTTAGTACTAGGAGCAAGTTCTATGGCAGGATGTAAAATAGATACTATTCATGCAAGAAAAAAATCAAGAATATAATTTATTGTTTTAGGCTTTTGCGCAAGGACATAATGGTGCCCATTTTTAACATGGATGCACTTTTTATTCCTCAGGGGCTTAACTATTTCATCATCTGTTGA
>JAYEMU010000074.1:0-2848 GCA_034718475.1 Nanobdellota archaeon | reverse complement strand
CCAAAATCAAATGAAAGCGCATTGGAATCATTTATCAGGAACATGAGAAATAAAGGGCATACTGATCAGGAAATCTCAGAAAAATTAAAAAATAAAGGCTGGCCAGAATGGCAGATAGACGTAGCTCTGAAAAATATAAAATAGTACGTAGAAAGTCAGGTCAGCTAAGTTTGCATAGATTGGGGCATTACATCTTCAGAGGATACCCTTGAGTATGTAAATTATAGCATTCATAAGATTTTTTCCTAGTAGATTTTCTACTTACATAAAATAATAATCTTTTTATAGTTCTTTTGATTTAGATTTAATTTATGAAAAGAGGCATAATTTTATTATTCATAATTTTATTTTCTTCATTGGCAATTGCAGATGAAATAGTTTTAATTTACCCCTCAGAAAAAGCATTTACTGAAACAAGGGACATCACTTTTATTTGCAATGTGACATCCTTAAGCGAAATTTCCAATGTGAACCTATACCTTGGCAATGAAACTGCATTTACAATTAATAGCACAGAAGCAGTTACAGGAATAGAAGTTAGCGCAGAATTCCACATAAAAAATATTCCTGACGGAACATATTATTGGAATTGTGAAGCAAACTTAGTTAATGCCAGTGCTTTTATTTCAAAAGAGAATCAAACTTTCATCATGGAATATATTGGCGACAATACACCTCCAGAACTTATTCTGGATATCCCAAATCAAACATGGGAAAAGAACACAAAAGAATACTTGAACCTCTCAAAATATTTTTCAGATTCAGATAAGGATTCTTTAATTTTTTGGTCTGCAGGAGCCGTCAATATTTTTATTGATATTGAAGATAATGGCATTGCTAAATTTACCCCAAAAACAGGATGGAGCGGGACTGCCAGTACGAAATTTTATGCAACAGATGGCAAAACAAACACCTCAAGCAATCAAATTACTTTAACAGTTGTTGACAATGAAAAAATTAACTGGTCAAAAATAGAAAAAGAAAATAATAAAATAAAACTTACAGCCATTAATGTCTACCCAATTGAAAAACCTTTTATTTATTTTGAACCAACTAATTTTTCAGTTGATGTGCTAAGTGCCAGCGAAATTACATGCAGATGGCACCTCAATGATGAAGTTATCAGCACTTCAGCTTCTTCATCTTATGTTCTGAAAAGCATTGAAGAGGGAAGCCACACATTAAAAGTAATTATTGCTAACAAGGATAATGAAACAATAACTCAATCATGGACAGTAAAAAAAGAAGCAGAAGAGATTATTGAAGAAACTGTTGAAAAAGAACCAATACTTTCGCCTCCGCAAGATTCCAGTCCTAAAAATGAAAATCAATTATTCATTCTTTTAGGAAGCGTTATAGGGGGCATAATTGCTTTGATTCTAATTTCCAGCCTGCTTTTCCATTTCATTAAGAAAGATTCCAACAATCAAGAAGAAAAGCCAAAGCTTATCCCTCTATCCTCTATAGAAAAAGCATCAGAAGATAAAAAAGAAGAAAAAGCATCAGAAGATAAAAAAGAAGAAAAAGCATCAGAAGATAAAAAAGAAGAAAAAGCATCAGAAGTTGAAAAAGAAGAAAAACCATCTGACCTTAACTAAGTAACATTTATAATTGGGAACGATTTCTAAATTTTATGATATCAGAAGAAGAAATTGAAAAAATAAGAATTTACCTTAAAAAATCAGAGAATCCATTATTTTTCTATGATGATGATCCTGATGGGCTAACTTCTTTTCTTCTCCTTAGCAAATACATAGAAAAAGGCAAGGGCATTCCAGTAAAATCTTCACCTAATATGGACAGCCTATATTTAAGGAAAATTGATGAATACAGCCCTGATTATATTTTCATTTTGGATAAGCCATTCATTAGCCAGGACATGGTAAATAAAATAAATGTTCCTGTAATTTGGATAGACCATCATCCATTAGTTGACATTAAAGGAATAAATTATTTTAACCCAAGGAAACAAAATCCTGAAGACTCCCGCCCAACATCTTATTGGTGCTATAAAGTTGTAAGACAAAATCTTTGGATAGCAATGTGCGGCATAGTCGGAGATTGGCACGCACCCGAAGAAGAGGTAGATGCATTAATCAAAGAATATCCTGATTTGCTCAAAAAAACAACCAGCCCTGGAGAAATTTTATTTACTACTGATTTTGGCAGATTAATTAAAATATTTGCTTTTTTGCTTAAGGGAAGCACATCAAATATAAAAAATAATATCAGTATTCTGGCAAAGATTGAAAATCCTTATGAGATTCTTCAGCAAACAACTTCAAAAGGGAATTACCTCTATAAATATTATCTTAAAATAAATAAGGAATATGAAGCCTTGATAAATAAAGCCAGGTCTTCTGCAACTTCAAAAAATATCCTAATTTTTACTTACCCAACAAAGAGTCATAGCCTGACAGGATATCTTGCAAATGAATTGCTTTTTAATTATCCTGATAAGATTATAATTATTGGCAGGGAAAAGAATGATATGACCTTAATGAGTTTTAGAAGCTCTTCAATACCCCTGCCAGAATTATTGCAGAAAGCTTTGAATGGGCTGGAAGGCTACAATGGCGGTCACACCCATGCCTGCGGTGGTGGAATTAAAAAAGAGCAATTCCATCAGTTTATTTCTAATATCAAAAAAGAGCTTAAAAATCAATGTCCAAAAAACAATTGAAATTACCAAGCAGATTATCTAGTTTCAATGAATTTCTATTCTTGCCTTTCTACCAAATATCTTGTATTCTTAATCTTTCCTTAAGTAATTCTACTTCTTCTCCACCATACTTTTCACATAAACAATGTAATGTTTCCTTTAATTCATCTTCATAACTTTGAACAA
>JAYEMU010000073.1:31294-36392 GCA_034718475.1 Nanobdellota archaeon | reverse complement strand
TGAAGAAAAGGAATTGAGATTATTCCCTTTGCAGCAAAGGACAGAAACTTTTTCTTTTTCAATAGATGCAGGTGCTTTGCCTAAAGATTATGATTTAAGTATAAGGGTAGTGTATAATGATGAAATCTTAAAACAGGCAGTTTCCAAATTTCAAGTTTTAGAAAATACAGATGTAAAACAAAAAAAAGAGTTTGAATCAGGTTTTCTTACAAAAACTTATTCGATAACCAAGACTAATTATGGAAATACTATTGTTGAAGAGGCTTACACGCTAAAATTAACATATTTTCAAAAGCTGTTTGCCAGTTACAATGAAAACCCCTCCCTTATAGATGAACAAGGATTGCATTGGCATTATGCTGTTAATCCAGACAGTACATATACTATTACTGCTACAGTAAATTACAGGCCATTATTTATTGCATTTTTCATTGTTATTGTTTTTATAATTTTAGTTTATCTTTGGCTGTCAAGGGGGGTAAGCATAAAAAAAGAGATTATTAAGGTGAGAGAGACTTCTGAAGGAATTACAGAAGTTAAGATTTTATTGCATCTTAAGAACAAGAGTTCAAGAACAATAAGATTTCTGAAAATAGTGGAAATTCTTCCAACAGTTTTAGAGCCTATAAAAGATTTCGGCACATTAAAGCCTGAAAAGATTCAAAAGGGCAGAAAAGGTGTAAGGCTTATGTGGGTTATTCCAGAATTGGTTAAGGGTGAAGAAAGGATTATATCTTATAAAGCAAAATCGAAAATAAATATTATTGGAACATTCTTATTATTGCCTGCAAAGATTAGGTATAAGAATATTGGTGGCAAGGCTATTACCATTAATAGTAACAGACCAAGTTTTACTGTAACAACCGCACAAGAAAATTAAATAAAATCTTTTATGTTCCTTCTTCTATATTCCCACAACAGCCATAATATTAAAAGAAGCCCATCCAATCCCAATACCATAAGGCTGCCGAATGTTGTTGCAGGCACTAGATTTAGGCCAACCTGCCATTCAGATAAGGGATAAAAAGGTCTTACATAACCTGAGAATAATATATCTAGGATTATATGGATAAATATGCCTAATGCAATCATTGCAAATAACAAAAATGCTTTCCTTCTCTTCCAGAAGAAAAAAGCAGCTATTAAAAATATTAATGGTACAAATAATGAATGCGTAAACCAGCGATGAACTAAGCTTAATGGAACTTCTTGAAATAAATTAAGAACCCAGTATAATAAAATATCTGCATCTGGGGCTGCGCCTGCAATTCCTGCAACTAGGACAAAGAATGTTGAGAATTTTTTCTTGACTACAAAATCGCGGATGACTGCAGCAATAACCAAAGCAATGATTATATGTGTTACTGAGTTAGGCATATGATATCAATTGATTCTTATATATTTAAATTTTATTGGTTGTGATGGTTTTGCACACATACTATATTCTACACATAAAGTTTAAAATTGTTTGATTTATTTTTGTTTAGTTAAGGTTTAAGATTTTAGGAAAAAAGAATCCAAGCTGAAAGAGGCTCAATGCACTCGAGGTATCTGTCTCAAAGAGACTAAGGCAGCTACCCCTTTATAATAAATCTACACGACGATTGCGTATAACATCGGGTTTAAGGGAAGTTCGGTTTTGAGGCAACCCACAAAACCAAATTTGGATGGAGAAGTCTGCAAGACTTCGGAATTTCTTAATCGCTGTTATATTCGTCTGACCAACGGGAAGACCTAAAATTTAGTGCAACGTTCCGTAGGAAAATTTTAGAGTTTTTGGATTACTAATAAATTCGAGCCAAAGGCGAGTGAATATGTCCGAAGGACGAGAGAGGGGTTTTCGTTCATTCGAGCGAACACAGTGAGCTATCAAGAACAATTATTAAGGGACACACTCAATTTTCCAATTTTATTATTCCGCCCAAATAATTTCTAAAATAAATTTGTTCTTCATTAAATAGTATGCTTTCTTGACCTGTAAAATCTAATATATTACCATCAATAGAATTAATATATTTAAAGGGTTCTTCTTTAAAAAACTTATGACCTCTAATGGGTAATTCTTGCGGTATTCTTTGTAAACTTTTTTTTAAGAATCTAAAACATTTTTTTGATAATTCTTCATGAGATAACATTCCTCCCCTATAACTCATTGTCCAAACAGGACTATTTTTATACCAAACAATTTCTTGTCCTGCATCAATTATATTTCCATAATATTTATCTTGATAATTGAAATTATTTTCTTCAAAAGAGTATATTCTACTTCCATCTTTTTTTCTATCAGGTTTAAGATCAGAAGAAAAAGTATTAAGCTTAGCACTATATAAAAATTTAATTAAATCTTCAATAGTATAGTTAAATGTCATTTTCTTTCTTTCCTATGATGAAAATATATCTTAAAATTGATTTGATGTTCTTTACAATAATTAGAAATTTCTTTTTCTAATTTATCCCAGTATTCTGAAGTATTTTGGTATAAATCAAGCAATTCAGGATTATGATTTTTAACAAATTCAATAACTTTATTTTTGTTATTTGCTCTAATATTTAGATTTTCAAATAATACTTCATCTACATAATCCCTAGTTTCTTCAATAATTTTTTTATAATCTGTTATTTCTGGGAATATTGGGGAAATGAATAAATATGTTTTTATCCCTCTTGAATGTAATTTATTTAATGTTTGTATTCGTGCTTTTGGAGTTGAGGCTTTTGGTTCCAATAATCTTGCAATATTTAAATCTAATGTGTTTAGTGAAATCCCCACCTTGAGATTATCAAACTGTTCTAATAACTCAATATCCCTATAAACTAAAGCTGACTTTGTTAGAATTTCTAAATTTGGCTGAAATGGTAACAATTTATTAAGTATTTGCTGAGTTATTTTATATTTGGCTTCTATTGGTTGATAAGGATCAGTGACTGAGCCTAATAAAATATTTTTGTTTTTGAAATTTGGTTTTTTAATTGTTTCAGCCGAATTAATTTTAACATCAACAAACTCTCCCCAATTTTCTCCTATATGGCCTGTAAATCTTTTCATAAAATCTGCATAGCAATAAATACAAGCATGTTGACAACCAATATAGGGATTAATTACATAATCTGCATCGGGTAAATTACTTTTTGTTATTGCAGATTTTGTTTCTACTATGTTTATTTTCATTTTTGATTCTAAGCTCATTTTTTATCATATTTTTCAAACATTAACTTTTCTAATAGATTAGTATAGCTATATTGATTAAATAATTGAGATAATTTTCTATTTCTTAAGTCTCCCGCAATAAATTTTGGATAGGGATTACCAAATCCATCATATGCCCATGGACTCAGAAGCAACAGTCCCATATTTGTTATGTTTAATGAATTTGAGATGCAATATTTCTCTTTAGTTGTTGTTTCAGAATGATTTGTTTCATTCAAGATTGATTGAACTCTTACTTTTGGCATTTTATATTTTAATTCTAATTGTTTGAACTTTTCAATTGCTTTCAAGTATTGATCTTTTGTCGGTTCTTTCAAATCAATATTTGCTCCTCTACCAACAGGAAAAATTTTCATAAGATAAACTTTCTCAACATGAGCATCATTTAAATCATAAAAAATATTTTCAATCATTTCTGTAGCAATATTATCCAAAGATAATGGAGTTTGTGCGGTTGTTTTAATACCTAATTGGCTTATCTTCTTTATTAATCTTAAATTATTTGGATTATAACTACTTGGTCTGTTAAATGTTTTACCTCTTCCTGAATAATCATAAGTAAAATCAATATGTCCAAGAATTTGATTTAAAAAATCTGGTTCTATTAAAAAAAGCCCAATACCTGTCGTAGTTGCTGAAATGTTTTCTTTTCCAAATAATTCTGAAGCTTCAGAGATAACTTGTACATTTTCACTTAACAACAAAGGATCGCCTCCCGAAAAATCAAATTTTACAGCAAGGTCTATGTTTCCTAATACTTTCAACTTATCCTCTAAAGACAATTCCAGACCTCTTTGTTGTAAATGTTTATTTGCATCATCAAATAGTCTTACAGATTTGTTTCTGTCAAAAGTTAACTTTTTTGTGAGTCCATCAGTTCTTACACTAATTTGATCATTTTTGCTAGAAACATGATACGCATCTGTGCAACAAATCGCACAATCATAAGCACAAATTCTATTAATGTTCCAAATGATGTTTTTTCTTTCCATTTTATAAAGATAAGTATCAGAACTTTATAAACTTTTTCCTTAATAACTACTTTGGAGTTACAATTGTTTTGTTTCTTATAAATCCACCATGATAATGAAGGAAATATATCATTTTATTATTATAATAAATAATCTCTTTTCCAGAAAAATTTGAAATGTCACCATCGACTTCATTTATATATTTGAAATTTTCTTTTTTAAATATTTTAGGTCCGCGAAAAGGTAAATCTTCTGTTACTTTTTTTAATACATCTTTTAAGAAATTATATACTTCTTTTGAAGGTATTTTTTTATCAATAATGTTGCCATAGTAATTCATAGCCCATAGGATTTTTTTATTTTTCCAAACAATTTCTTCCCCAATAAAAGGATTGTGTCCAAAATATCTATCTCTATATTTAAACTTCTTTTCTTTATAAGTTAATTCTTCACTTCCATCTTCTAAAATAACTTCTTTAGATTCTCCACCAGTAGCATAAGTAGAAATCTTCGCTTTTACTAAAAATTTTTTAAGTTCCATGATAGAAATATATAATGAATACTTCTTTATAATCATTTCGAAATTGAGTGTGTCCCCATCAAAAAAGAAAACCCCTCTCTCTTTTCCGTTTTAAGTAATCCAAAAATTGAATATAACATCCATTATAACTACTTATGAAACTGATTATAAAAGCAACTCCCTTAATTTCCCAAGGCATTATGAAACTCCCAACCGCAACAAGCTGCTGGGTAAAGCCCAAGAAGGAATTTACAACAAAGATCTTTAATTTTCTAAAAATTGCAGAAAAATACAAATAGGCTACACGACAAAAAATGCCTCATTGAAAATCTTACATCATTAAGCTAAATCTTAATGGTTTTTTTATATAAGAATGGAGTTGGAATTCATCTACAGACT
>JAYEMU010000073.1:0-31194 GCA_034718475.1 Nanobdellota archaeon | reverse complement strand
AAAGTTTTCCCCCGAATCATTTAACTTAAACCCACTAGTTAATTGGCAATAAGCTAACAAAAGAAAAACCTTTATTCTCTTTTGGCACAATGATGTAATCCATGCCAATTCTATTTGCAGAGTATTCATCAATGCCCTGATGATTATCACCGATAAAGACTGCTTTTGAAATTGGTATATTCTGTTCATTGCAAATAAATTCTAAATCCTTATACTTCCTAAAACTATCTCCAGCCCTATCAAATTTGATAGTCTCAATCCCATATATCTTTCTGAATTTGTCCAAAAATTCAAATGAGGCAGCATAACCAAAATCACGCATAATGCTGCTTATATCTGCATCACTTGAGATGGCCAATGATTTTCCCCCACAATAGAGCTTGTTTACTAACTCCATTATGCCAGCCCTAAGAAAATTTTTATTATTGTAAAGACAATAAATAATAGTATCATAAAAATCAAATATAACCAGCTGCTTATCTTGGGGGATTTTCTTTAGCATAATTTAATGATATTTTTTGCATTATTTAATACTTTCTTACTCCATTTCTAATTAGGAAACAACTGCTTTATCGCATCCAGTGTATATAATATTATGGCATTTGCCTGAGCTTTAGTCGGATAAAACGCTGACTGCTTTGTATGTACAGAAAAAATTCTCAACTGGTTAATAAGATGTATCTGCTGAGTAAGACCTGGGATTAATGGGACTTGCGCTTCCATTAATTTAGCTATTAATTTTCCAAGGCCTATGCCTGGGCTCTTCTCTAAAAGGTCCTTGCCAGTAGCCTCAAAATATTTTCTGTGCAAAGAAGTTTCCATAAGCCTGCCGCAGATGATTACTGCACTCCGATAGCATTCTGCATGATAGCATCTGTTCATCTCGTTTAAATCTGCATAGATTTCGCTTTTTATTTCTTTAGGCATGGCTGTCTTTAATTCAAAAGAGAATTCTTTATTCTGTACGGGAAGCAAAGATCTTATCTCTTTTATTATCGAAGCAACCTCTTGGAAATTTTCTGAAGCCATATCCTCTTTAAGCTGTTTTATAAGTTTTATAATTGATAATATAGCAGGCCTTAAATTCTTATTATCACCTAATTTTAACAACTCCCAAATATTATCTTCCAAATACTTGACCTGAATTTTAGCTAAGCGGTTATTGTTCTGAAATTTTATTTTTTTGAATTCTATATTGCTGCCATTGGCAAAATCATTATAATGCTGAATATTTGCTAATGCTGTATCCAAACGATCCAATGTAGATTTTAAAGTTTTAATTATCATAAATATCTATATGTAATAAAGGTATTTAAGAATTTATCAACAAGAATTGTAGTGTCAAAAGATTTATTTAGAAAAACATATTATTGGTTTTATGGAAATTTGGCTAAATAAAAGAATTTTATTAAATAATGTTAAAATATGCAATAATCTTTTTTCTAAGTTAAAAGGGTTCATGTTCAGCAGGAGAAGGGAAGGGATTTTATTTGAACTTTCAAGAGAATCTAAAGAATTGGCCGCAATACATATGCTATTTGTTTTTTTTCCATTGGATGTATACTGGCTTAATAAGGATTTTAAGGTAGTAGACTTAAAGTTAAATGTGAAACCATTCAGAATACATGTGGCTCCAAAGAAAAAAGCAAAATATATACTTGAAACTCCTGCAAATAGCATAAAACAGAGTTTATTAGGCAAAAAACTAGAGATTAGATAGTCATTTTATACATCCATAATCTTTAAAAGTTTAATTTATATTATACTATCTATGGCAGAAGAAAAAGAGGGCTTGTTTGAATTGAGAAAGCAATTGCAAGCATTAGAGTGGGATATAAAATATAATAAGCTTCCACAAGGCAGAGCATTGTATTACAACAAGCTTCTTAAAAGATATAATGAATTGAATGGCAATGAGAGCCAGGAATTTAAGCCATTTGAAATTAATCCAGAGAAGTAACGCCTCTGGAGAAGTATCTCAATACCGAAAAGTTTATTAAGTAGTTAATTTTTCTCAACACAAATAGACACAAAACTTTCTATAGTCAAAATGGCGAAATTGACCAAAACAACATTGTGTGGATTTTGCTTATTATTTGAAACTATAGAAAGATGAATGGCTGCCCTGGTAGTGTAGAGGTTTATCATGTAGCCCTGTCGAGGCTACGACCCGGGTTCGAGTCCCGGCCAGGGCGCTCTGAAAAAAAGGGTGTGTTAAAGGACCGGTAGCTCAGCCTGGCTAGAGCACCTGAAAAATAGGCATATTTATATATGGTGACTATTTTACTTGGTGAAACTTTTAAGCCAGTCAAAGCAATCAGGGGGTCGCGGGTTCAAATCCCGTCCGGTCCATTAAATACAAGGAAAGAAAAAAATGGTTAAAGAAACTATAAATATCACCCAGCACATTCTTGTTCCTAAACACTTTAAAGCCTCTGATGAAGAGATTAAAAAAATTCTTGAGAAATATAATATCGGTTTAAGGCAACTGCCAAAAATTCTAAAGGCTGATCCAGCAATACAAGAGTTGGATATTAAGCCAGGGGATGTAATTAAAATTGAAAGGCAAAGCCCAACTGTGGGAAAAACATATTTTTATAGGGTGGTAATAAATGGTTGATAAAAATATTTTAATTAAAAAATATTTTGAAGAACATACTTTTTTAGAATCAAATATGATATCTTTTAATAAATTTGTCGATGTAGAGCTGCAAAGGATAATTAATGAAATTGGGGATATTGTTCCGACTATTACTCCTCCCGATATACAAGACTTTAAGATTAAATTTGATAACATTTGGATTGAAAAGCCGCAAATTGTTGAAGCAGATGGCTCAAGGAGGGATATTTATCCAATTGAAGCAAGACTGAGAAAAATCACTTATTCTGCTCCGATGTTTTTAGAAGTATCTGCACATATTGATGGTATTCAAAGAGAATCTTTTACTACTCCAATAGGCAAGCTTCCAATAATGCTTAGATCAAAATATTGCCATTTGAATAAAATGAATGCTGATGAACTTGCAAAAAATGGAGAAGATGTAAATGACCCTGGAGGCTATTTTATTCTTAATGGAAATGAAAGAGTTTTAATTACTGTTGAAGATTTATTGCCTAATAAAATTTTCATTAATAAAAATTCAGTTGGTCCCAGCAAATATTCTGCAAAGATATTTTCCCAAAGGGGATCATATAGTATTCCACATGTTATGGAACAGATGAAAGATGGGATTATTTATTTGACTTTTACAAGATTTAAAAGAGTTCCCATAATTGCCATAATAAAGGCATTAGGCTTTACAAATGATCAAGAAATAATGAATATGGTTTGCAGCAATGGAAAAGAATATGATGACATGTACATAAATCTTTATAATTCTATTGAAATAAAATCGCAGGATGATGCTTTAGAATTTCTTGCAAAAAAAATGGGCATTACACAGCCGCTAGAGATTAAATTAGAAAAAGCTTCAGAGCAGATTGATAAATATCTTTTGCCCCATATAGGGATTACTAAAAGGGAGAGGTCTTTAAAGGCCTATAACTTATGTAAGTTAATTAAGCATTTTTTACAAGTTGCAAGAGATGGGATTATACCTAGTGATAAAGACCATTATAAAAATAAAAAACTTAAACTTTCTGGTGACCTAATGTCAGATTTAATGAGGGTAAATATGAGAGTTTTAGTAAACGATATTTTATATAATTTTCAAAGGCTTGTAAAAAGGGGAAAATTTCATTCAGTTAAAATAATTATAAGGGATAAATTGCTTACCTCAAGAATAAAAAGCGCAATGGCAACAGGTTCATGGGTTGGAGGACGAAAAGGCATTTCACAAAACATTGATAGGGTAAATTTTGTTTCAACCATATCGCATCTTTCAAGAGTTGTTTCATTGTTGTCTGCAAATCAAGAAAACTTTGAGGCCAGAGAGCTTCATTGTACGCATTGGGGAAGGCTTTGCCCAATAGAAACCCCTGAAGGTACTCCTATTGGTCTTAGAAAGAATCTTGCTATGCTTTGTGAGATTTCGCAGGAAGAAGTATCTGAAGATAAAGTGAAAAGATTGCTTGAAGGACTTGGGTTAAACCAAGCAAAATGATAAAAAGGAATAAAAATGAATAAAGTTGATGTATATTTGGATGAAAAATTCATTGGGGATATAGAAAATCCAGAAGAATTTGTTAAAATAATTAAAAAAGAAAGAAGAGATGGAAAAATCCCTTTTTGCCTGAATTTGGAATATGATTCAGCTTTTAATGAAATTTATATTCATACAAGTACTGGTAGGGCTAGAAGGCCTTTAATTATTGTAGAAAATGGTGTGCCAAAATTGACTCAAGCCCATATTAAAAAATTACAGTCTGGAGAATTAAAATGGAAAAATTTGATAGAGCAATCCATAATTGAATACCTTGATGCAAATGAAGAAGAAAATTCTTTGGTTGCATTAAATGAAAAAAAGATTACCAAAGAACATACACATTTGGAAATTTCTCCTGTTGCTATATTGGGATTAGTAACATCATTGGTACCTTATGCTAACTTCGGCCAGAGTTCAAGGTTGAATAGAGGTTCTAAAACACAAAAACAAAGCCTTGGCTTGTTTGCGACCAACTTCCATTTGCGTATGGGAACTGATGTAAGTATTTTGCATTATCCGCAAAAGCCATTAGTAAGATCTTTTATGCACGATGTTATGAAATTTGACACTCATCCTGCTGGACAGAATGTTACAATTGCAATTATGAGTTATGATGGATATAATATGCAGGATGCATTGATTTTGAATAAAGGTTCTATTGAAAGAGGTTTAGCAAGGTCTACATATTTTAGGCCTTATAATGCTGATGAATTAAGGTACCAAGGCGGTCTTATTGATGAAATAGGGATCCCTGACAAAGAAGTTAAAGCCTATAAATCAGAAGAGGATTATAGATTTCTGGAAGATGATGGTGTTGTTTATCCTGAAGCAAGAGTTCAAGAAGATGATGTAATTATTGGAAAAACTTCCCCTCCAAGATTTTTAGGGGATATAGAAGAGTTTAGCATAGCTGCAAATACCAGAAGAGAATCTTCAATAGTGATAAGGCACGGAGAAAAAGGCGTTGTTGATATGGTAGTTGTTACTGAAAATGATGAAGGCAACAAGTTAGTCCAAGTTAGAATGAGGGATTTGAGGATTCCAGAGATAGGAGACAAATTTGCTTCAAGGCATGGTCAAAAAGGAGTTATAGGTTTAATTGTACCTCAGGCAGATATGCCCTTTTCCACTTCAGGAATTGTTCCAGATTTAATATTTTCACCTCATTCTGTACCAAGTAGAATGACAATTTCTCATCTTATTGAAGTAATTGCAGGCAAAGTTGGTGCATTAAATGGCCAGACAATCAATGGCACAACTTTTGACGCAGTATCTGAACAGGAATTAAGGCAGATGCTGCAAGAATTAGGTTTCAGGGAGAATGGAACTGAAAAAATGTATAATGGCATAACTGGTGAAGAATTCAGTGCTACAATTTTTGTTGGAAATATGTATTATATGAAATTAAAACATATGGTTGCAAACAAAATGCATGCTCGAGCATCAGGAAGAATTCAATTGCTTACTAGGCAGCCAATTGAAGGAAGAAGCAAAGGCGGAGGATTAAGGTTAGGAGAAATGGAAAAGGATTGTTTCGTAGCACATGGGGCATCTTTGCTATTAAAAGAAAGATTTGATTCTGATAAAGTTCAGATTCATATTTGTGAAAACTGTGGAATGCTTGCCATATTTGATGAGATGAAAGGAAAAGCCATTTGTTCAAAATGTGGCGCAAATGTTGAGATATCATCTGTTGAAATGAGTTATGCTTTTAAATTATTGCTTGATGAATTAAAGTCCTTGGGAATTGTACCCAAGCTAATACTTAAAAATAAATATTGAAGAGCGTGAAAAAATGAATAAAGTTTACAAACAAATTGAAATGATTTCCTTTAATTTGATGTCTCCTAAAGAGATAAAAAAACAAGCTGTTGCCAAAATAGTTACTGCAGAATTATATGATAAAGAAGGATATCCTGTAGATGGAGGATTAATGGATATAAGATTGGGGGTTATTGATCCTGGATTGAGATGTAAAACCTGCCATGGCAAATTAAAAGGGTGCATGGGCCATTTTGGTTATATTGAACTTGCTAGGCCAGTTATTCATATTAATTATGTTAAAGTAATATTAAGATTCCTACAAAGTACTTGTAAAGAATGTGGTAGAATCCTATTAGATGATGTTTCTCAAAAAAGATATTTGGACAAGATGAAGAGATGCGAGCAATCTGAGAATTTGCCCATGTTGCGCAAGATTATAAAACTTGTAAAAGCAAATGCAAAAACTACAAAGAAATGTCCTTATTGTAAAGCCAAACAAGAAAAAATTAAGATTGAGAAGCCTTCCTCATATTATGAAGATGGAAAAAGATTAAGTCCAATTGAAGTTAGGGCAAGGCTTGCAAGAGTTCCTGAAGAAGATGCTTATTTATTAGGACTAAAGTCAGAGGCAGCTAAAGCTGAATGGATGATACTTACTGTATTAGGAATTCCACCAGTAACTATGAGGCCATCTATTACTTTAGAAAGTGGAGAAAAGGCAGAAGATGATCTTACCCACAAATTAGGTGACATTGTTAGGATTAATCAAAGACTATTTGAAAATATAAATGCTGGAGCGCCTGAAATAATTGTTGAAGATTTATGGGACTTATTGCAATACCATGTTACAACTTTTTTTAATAATAATGTTACACAAATCCCTCCTGCAAGACATAGGTCAGGACAGCCACTAAAAACTTTAAGTGAAAGGATTAAAAGCAAAGAAGGCAGATTTAGACATAATTTGGCAGGAAAAAGGGTTAATTATTCTGCCCGTACTGTTATTTCTCCAGATCCAAAAATTGCATTTAATGAAGTAGGTGTTCCGCAGGAGATTGCATCTGAATTAACTGTACCAATAAGGGTTACAGAATGGAATTTAAATTATCTTAAGCAGTTCATAAAGAATGGTTCTAAAAAATATCCTGGTGCTAATTATTTAATTACAGAAGAAGGCAAGAAAAAAAGCATAACTGATGAAACTCAAGAACAAATACTTGAAGATTTTAAAGCTGGACAAAAAGTTGAGAGGCATTTGGTTGATGGGGATATTGCAATTTTCAATAGGCAGCCTTCATTGCATAGAATGTCCATTATGTGCCACAGGGTAATTGTTCTTCCTGGTAAATCATTTAGGTTGAACCCTGCAGTATGCGCCCCTTATAATGCTGATTTTGATGGAGATGAAATGAATTTGCATATCCCTCAAACAGAAGAAGCACAAGCAGAAGCAGAAATATTGATGGAAGTACAGACACAAATCATTTCACCTAAACAGGGTTTGAATGTTATTGGTTGTATTGAAGATTCAATCTCAGGATTATATTTGCTTACAAAAGATATGTCTATGCCTAAACCAGATGCTGTAAAAATGCTTTTGAGCATAGGTGTAGATAAATCAAACAGGTTCAGAAAATTTAAGAAAAGCGTTAGCGGCAAAGAAATATTTAGTGCTATTTTGCCTGAAGACTTTGAATTTGTTGGATTTTCAAGAATATATGATAATGGCGGAAAAAAAGATGAGGGCTATGTACTAATTAAAAAGGGGGAAATGAAATCAGGCATTATTGATAAGAATTTGGTAGGTGAAGGGAATGGTACTTTGCTTAGAGACATCCAGAGAGTTTATGATGAAAGGACTGCTGTGGATCTTTATGGTAAGATTTTCAAGTTAGGAATTGCTGTTTTGTTTAAAAGAGGATTTACTATAACAACGCAAGATGCTGATATGGGTGAAGTTATAAGGAAAAAGGTTAAACAAAAGATTATTGATGTTATCGAAGAAGTAAATATTACAATTCAAAATTATAAGCAAGGCAAACTTAAACCATTTTCTAGCAAGACTATTGAAGAGACTTTGGAACTTATGATTCTTCAAAAGCTTAATAAAGCAAGAAATGATGTTGGAAAAACAATTGTCAGGTCTGCTAATCCTAAAAATAGCACCTTAATTATGGCTAATTCCGGAGCAAAAGGCAAAATAATCAATCTTGCCCAGACTGCAGCTATGGTTGGTCAGCAGGCACTTAGGGGTCAAAGAATTGAAAGGGGCTATAAAAATAGGACATTATCATTATTTAAAGCAAATGATTTGAGCCCAGAAGCAAGGGGGTTCATAAGGCATAGTTACAAGCAAGGATTGAACCCGGTAGAGTTCTTCTTTCATGCCATGACTGGAAGGGATTCATTGATGGATACTGCTTTAAGAACGCCAAAATCAGGATATCTTTATAGGCGGCTTGCTAATGCCTTGCAAGATTTAAAGGTAGAATATGATTATACTGTGAGGGATGCAAATAAATCCATTATACAATTTAAATATGGGGATGATGCTATAGATGTATCTAAAAGTGATAGCGGAACAATAGATGTAAGAAAAGTTATAAGTGAGGTTCTAGGTGAATAAAATGGCTTATGAAGAATTAATCAAAAATTATGAGAAAAAGATTCCTGGAAGATTGCTTGAAGATTTTAAAAAGCAAGCTGAAACATTTAAGTTAAATAAATCCAATGCAAAAAAAGTTTTGGAGAAGTTAGAAGATAAATATTTACAAGCAAAAATTAATCCTGGAGAAGCTATTGGCATAGTTACTGCTGAGTCCTTTGGGGAACCCGGAACCCAGATGACATTAAGAACTTTTCACTTTGCCGGTGTTGCAGAAGCAAATGTAACATTAGGCTTGCCAAGGCTTATTGAAATATTTGATGCCAGAAAAGGGATTAGTACGCCTACAATGAATATTTTTCTTAAAAAAAATGTAAAAATAGATGAAAAAAATTTAGATAAAATTATTTCTAAAATAAAAGAAATCACCTTGGAAGAGGGATTAACTGAGATATCAATGAATATTTTAAAAAAGCAAATAGAACTAAAATTAAATAAAACTAGAATTAAAGAATTGGATTTGACATCTGAAAATATTTTCAAGATTTTAAAACTAGCATTTAAGAATTGTGACATTGTACAATCTGAAGGGTATATTATTTTAAAACCTAAAACTAAAGATATAACTTTGCCTGCAATATATGCCTACAAAGAAAAAATTAAAGATATTTTAATAAAAGGAATATCTGATATAAAACAGGTATTGCCAATAAAAAAATCTAATAATGAACTTGTGTTAATTGCAAGCGGGACAAATCTAAAAAAAGTCTTGCAGGTTGAAGAGGTTAATGCAATCAAAACAGTTTCCAATCATATTTTTGATATTGTTAAAGTTTTTGGTATTGAAGCTGCAAGGCAGGCAATTATAAACGAAGCTTCAAAAGTCATTCAAGATCAGGCATTGGATATTGATATTCGGCATATTATGTTTATTTCAGACCTTATGACAACTACAGGTACAATCAAAGGCATAACTAGAAGTGGAATTACAGGTGAAAAAACAAGTGTCCTTGCCAGGGCATCTTTTGAAACTCCGATTATACATCTAATAAATGCTACTTTGATGGGAGAAGTAGATCACTTAAATTCAGTAATTGAAAATGTTTTGATAAACCAATTAGTTCCTTTAGGAACAGGCTTGCCTGATTTGGTAACAAAATTAAGGTAATTATAAAATGTCATTAGAAAAATTAAAAAAAGCATTAAAAGAAGAAAAATTAATTTTTGGTATAAAAGAAACGATAAAAAATATAAAGAATGGCAATGCTAAAACAGTTTTTTTAGCTTCAAATTGTTCTGATAGTATCAAAGAACAGATTCGCCATTATGCTAAATTAGGAGATTTTGAGATTATGGAATTAGGTGTTCCTGATTCAGAAATTGGGATGCTTTGTAAAAAACTGCATTCTATTTCAGTATTAAGCTTTTAAAATGATAATTTTTAGCAATGAAATAATAGGTTATATCAATCTTTTTGAAAAAATAACTAAAACACATGTAAAAAGCTGTTTTTTTGATGAAGATATTCTAGTTTTTATTGTTGGTCCTAGTGAATTAGGCAAGGCACTAGGCAAACAAGGTGCAAATATCAGAAAGCTGGGCAATTTATTCAATAAAAAGCTAAAACTTCTAGAGTATAATCCCAATCCCAAAAGATTCATTGCTAATTTAATTTATCCCATTAAAGCTGAAGAGATAAGGTTAGAAGATGATATAATTAAAATTAAAGCTGCCAATAATAAAGAAAAAGGCCAAATATATGGAAGGGAAAAAAGTAATTTTAAAAAAATTAAAAATATTTTTGCTAAATTTTTTAGTTTTCAAATAGAAATAGAATAAATTCTTTCACAAACCTTGAATAAAAACAGGCAAAATAAATACTAGAAATATACTGGCTATTAATGTGAAGGTCCAAATTGCCTTGTTCCAATCGAAAATCTTCTTCCCATCAAAAATACTGAATGGCAATAAATTAAAAACTGCCAGCCAGCCATTTATCCTAAAGCCGAATGTAGATATTATATTAATTAATCCACTTTTAGCAAAGAAAAATATTATCAAAAAAATTAATGCAAGTATTATATTTGTCAAGGGACCTGCCAATGAGATAAGCCCCCTCCTTTTTTTGCTTATTAAGCCTTTTATATATACTGCACCTGGGGCGGCAAAAATAAATCCAAATAATGAGCTGATTAATGTTATTGCCAGCATAAAAATATCTGCTTTGAAAACTGCCTGGCAATTATATTTTTGCGCTAATAATTTATGTGCTGATTCATGGAGAATAAATCCAAATCCAACTGTCAAAGCACTAATTATAAAATTATAAAGTAATTTTAAAGAAAATTCCCTTCCACTAAGCAAAATAGCAAAAGCTAAGGATAAAATAAACCAAGACTTGAACAAATCTTTTTTTTCTTCAGATTGCCAGTTGTATCTTAAGTCCTTCATAAGAATAATACTCAGATTTGCCTATATAAAATTATTGGTTCATTTGCCTAAGGCAATTTTTTCAAAAAATCAATACAGGATTCTGAACCAGAATCAAAAGAATATTTCTTTTTCCTGACACTTCTTTTAAGAATAGACTCTAAAGTCTGGGCCCTTTCAAATTTCCCTTCTTTACAAAGCCTTTGATGATGTTTTATAACTAAATCCTCTTCAGGGATTATATTTGGGGTATACAATAATAATGTCTTAAATTTTAACAATTGAGTTTCCCTTAAATAAACTTCATGGGCTTCCCGCACCAAATCTTCATGCCCAAAATTCTCCATGCCTATTTTAAAGCAGATTTTATAATATTGGTCAACATTATATTCTTCAAAAAGGCATTTTCTGGCAAAATGTTCTATAATTTTTTTTGGAGGCTTAATTTTGCCTAATGAATATCTCCTAAGTATTGAATTTAGTTTAAATAAATCTGGCAAAGTTTTACAGCTTTCAAAAATTTGGCCTATTATATTTTGTTCTGGCGGCAAGCCTATATTCTGCCAAAGAAAAACCAGTGATGGCCAATCATGATTAGCTGCATAGAAATGATATTTGTCTTGGACCATCTCTTGAAATTTTGTTTCACTAAGCCCTTGTTTTTTAGCATTTTCCAATGCTTTATCATAAACTTCTTGATTCATTTTTGCTCCAATGTTTTTAAGGGTAATTTTAGTAGAAGTATGTATGAATGTTTTATAAGTTTTTCGAATCTTCGCTATTTGAATGTGTTGATAAAGTTCAGCAAAACTGCACGAATGGTATAATTTATGCCTAAAATACCTACTATTTTCCATAGGAAGAGTAGGTTCTATGAGTTTATCAACAGGTTCAAAGAACGCCGTTTAGAAAATATTAAATAGATTGAATATTTTATGAAATAATATGGCGAAAAGAGAACCAAAAGACATTCATGATTACTTTAACATTTATGGTATTCTATTTCTTACTCTATTAATTACAATTGGCACTCTTTTTGCCGCTTACGCAGCATTTATAAAAATTCCAGAAAAGATTGATGATATTTCTATAAAGGGAGAATGGGATAAGTTTTATTATAAAGAAGCAATGGAATGGAAAAATAGAGAAATTATTGGTAATTTAGATGATGCTTTGATGAAAGGATGTAAAACTATAGAGAAAGAATCTGAGATTACACTTGATGAAGTATATATTAAATGCAAAAATAATGATAAGAAATTACCAATAATAATTACTAAAGACAAAGAGGATAATTGTCTTTGGAAGATTCAAGGTACGTGCGGAAAATAGGCATTCTTTCTTTTTTAATAAATAAAGTCAACAATGGAAACTAACATTGATTTGTATTACCCACATACAAGAATTCTAATGTTATGTGCAATTTTCGCAATCTCTTAAAAAGTGGAATGGCAAGGATTGTTACTACTTATTAAAGACAAATTACCGAAAGATTTAAATAGTAGATGTGATAATAATATAATATGCAATCTTACTATCATTTAACAAAAAATGAGAATGTCGAAAAAATCCTTAAAGAAGGATTAAGAAGTGGGGCAGATTTAGGTTATAAACCTCCACAATATTACGACAAGGTATGTGATAACAATTTCATCTATCTCTCCAAAACACCAGATTCTTTGAACAGATGGTTTGCAAATATGGATAAATCTTCAAAATCTTTAATCACCTTATATTTCCCAGAGGGACACCCGATAGGAAGAGATTTAGATACCCCTGTGATTGTTTCAGGTCAAGGTGCAGTATTTGGTTCATTAACTCTTAAAGATGTTCTACAAGAAATGGGTATTGATTTATCAACAAAAGATTTAGTTCAAGTTTCACAAGATAGAACTAAAATCCAAGAGTTATTTGTAAATGTTCCCAATTATACATGGGATAGAGTTTTTGGTTTTTATAGAACCCCCATAAATGTTCCCGCTTCCTCAATAGTAAGATTTGAGAGATGTGATCAAGATTTTGTCTTAAATCAAAGAGATTTAATTGCATTGATTGAAGATTCATTTGCGAGAGTTGATATAGATGACAGAACTGAGAGTGTTGGAAAAAAAATACGTAATTCTGCTAAAGAATGGGTGCCTTATACTTTAGTAGTTGGTGAAAAAGAAGCTACAAGTAATGACCTACAAATAAGAGAAAGAGGCGTAAAAGAAACTTATTCAGATACAAAAGAAAAATTAGTTGATAAAATACATTATCAAACAAAAGAAATGCCTTATTTACCATTACCTCTTCCACAAAAAGTTAGTATGAGACCATTATTTAAATAAAATCCGAAATATCTCCGGATTGACAAGAGAATAATTTATAATATTTAAGGATTGACGAACTAAAATGGAAAAACCGAAATTAGGAGTATTCTATTGGCACAACCCAACAAGGCTTGGAAACCTAGAATTAGTTAATAATTTAAGACAAGAATTTGATATCACTTTAATAAGTAATGAAGAAGTACCTTGGATCAGCAGATATGGAGACAATTTAATAACTGAACATTTTGGTCAGACTACCGAAATAATAAGAAAACTAAAACTTCATAAAGCTAAAAACGGACTTGATGGTCTTATTACTTTATCTGAAGGTGCAGTTACCCTGCTTGCAGATGCCACATCTGAACTAAATTTAAGAGGAAATGATCCTGCCTCTACTAGGGCTGGAAGAAATAAATATCTTATGAGAACTATTTTAAGTGAAAAAGGAATACCACAACCAGAATTTTACAAAGCTTCAACACTTGAAGAGGCTTTAGATATTGCAACAACTCATTTTCATAATACCACTTTTTTTCTAAAACCACCATGTATAGGTGGAAGTTCCTTTTGTGCAAAGATAGACTCAATAGAAGAACTTCAAACCTATTGGAATGAATTTTTTGAAGGCAGTAAAGTCAGAACTTCTAAAGACCCTTTATTTACTGAACAATTTGGAAAGGAAGGTAATGATTATTACATGCTTATTGAAGAATTAATGACAGGAACTCAATTTGATTATGATGATATATTGGGTCCTCTTTTCCCTATATTTGAAATGAGTGTTGAAGGATTTATAGATGGAGATACAACTTATGTTTATTCAATGACAGACAAACTCCTTCCAAAAGATTGCAAAAATGCAGAGGAATATATATGGAGAATGCATTCAAGGATACCTTCTAAATTAAAAGAAGTATTAGTAGATAGGGTCAAAACAATTAATAGAACTTTAAATGCAACATCTGGATGTTCACATACTGAATTTAGGATTGAAGATGCTAATATAGATGAAGCAGATATTGAATTAGATGGAAAATTTTATAGAGCAAGATTAATTGAAACAGCATTAAGACCTGGTGGAGCATTTATGCAGTCAGTAATTGAATTAGCAACAGGGTACAATTCAATTAGGGCAATGGCATATCAAGCTTGCAATATGCCTCATCAAGAAGACGTTCTTTATCGCAGACCCACTATTATGGCGAATCTATGGGCTACAGAATCAGGAAAACTAAAACATATAGAGGGTTTAGACAAAATCCTTTCACTAAAAGAACAAATACCTGCATTTCATCTTTATGATGGTGTGGGGGATAATGTTTTAGTTCCTCCTGAAGCAAGTAGGGGTATAGCTGATGCAGTTGTTTTTGGTAAAAATGTAGACTTGCTTAAAATACCTGAATGGGAAATTAAATCTGGAAATGATAATGTGTATAAAGAGGCAGAAAAAACATATTTATATATTGTTGATAAATTTAAAGCTGTAACAAAAAAATGAAAAAAAGACCAAAATTAAAAGGATTTACTGAAACTGTTGAAGATTATTATAATGCTGCTAAAGATGGAAAAATATTAAGAATGGGCATACAAATAGATACTCCTCCTTGTAATTGGAGATGCCCCTATTGCTATGCTGATGAGACACCTAATGAAACAAAAGTTGAAGCTGCACCCATTGAAGAAATGTTATCTTGGATTGATCAAGGTGTTCAACTTGGAGCTACTGGTCTAACAGTTAATGGAACTTTCGAACCAACGACAGGAAGAGATTTATTCACTGTTTTAGAACATTCTGTTGAAAAAGGATTAAATACTATGATGGTAACAAATGGAACAGGCCTTAATGAACGAACTGTTGGAATGTTAAGAGACCTCGATATTTCTGTTTTAATTAAATTGAACGCACCTATAGCTAGACTAGGAGATATCAATTTTGAAGAATATAGGAAATTTCAAGCTATGATGTCTGGAAAAAAAGAATCCTCCAGAATCTATGAACATATAATTAGGAAATTTGATTTACTTAAAGAATATGGTTTCAATACAAAAATAATACAAGGTAATGATGTTGTTACATCTTTAGGAGTAGAGAGTGTTATAGTAAAATCTAATCTTCATTATTTAAGGGAATTATCCAAACAGTTAAGAGAAAATAATGTTTATTCTCATTTTGAAGTTGTTAAAGTACAAGGAAGCTGTACAAAAAATGTTAAATTAGCACCGTCTCCAGAAGAACTAAAATATTTATTTTTTGGTATTTTAGAAGATGATTTAAGGGATGGTTATGTTGGTTTTAGACCACACCCTCCTTATGTTGGTGGAACATGTTATCAAAATCTTATAAGATTGAATATTGCTGCAAATGGTGAAGTGCAACTATGTCCAGGTATTGATATTAAAATTGGAGATTTGAGAAAACAATCCATGGAAGAAATTGTCAATGGTTCCGATGTATTAAAAATAGTAAGAGATCTTGAAAAACAAATACAGGGCTCTTGTAAAACCTGTGATTATATGATTGAAAGAGAATGTTATGCAGGTTGTAGGGGTATGGCTTATCAAGAAATGAAGAAAAAAGGGTTTAGCGATTTTGAAGCTTTAGTTTCATCTGACCCAAGTTGCTGGAGAGTAAATCATCTATTAGACTTAAAATAATTCTATTACTTTTTCTGCAATATTTTTGCCAAGTTTCTGACAAATTAAAAAATCTTCTTCATTAAAACTTCCAGTAAAAGCCACTCCATAATGTGTTGATGGCAAACCTTTTTTAGTTCCTCCGGTGTAAATTAACATACCATAAATAAGCAATGATTGGTAAATTCCAAGTAAAGTTGTTTCAGAACCACTCTTAAAGATTTACCCGAGCAAAAAGCAGAACCTATTTTACCTTCTAAATTAACATAATCTCTTAGTCCATCTATGAATCTTTTCATTTGCCAACTCATACCACCATAATATGTTGGACTACCAAAAATAACTGCTTGTGATTGTTCAATAAAATTGTAATCACAATCAGATATGCTTATAACTTTACATTCAATGTTTTTATATTCATTGACTCCATTAAAAACTTCTTGTGCTAATTGTTTAGTTCTTCCTGATTCAGAATGATATACAATAGAAATTCTATGATTCATCTTCGATCATTTTAATTATTCTAGTATAATTATCAATAGACATATCAAATAACTTTTTCCCCAATTCCTTATTTGCCATCTTTTGGTCTGCATTGATTATTCCAGTTTTAGTCAGATATTTTGTAGATAAATTATTGCTTACTATAGCAGGAGGATTTTTAAACTCAGAACTAAGAAGATCTTTCTTTATGAGATTTTCGTTTATATATAATATTAGTGAGGCTTCAGTACCGCAAGCATGACCTATGGGATTACCTAATTTCTCTTCTGCCATCTGAGCTATGTTTTTCATTCTCCACCAATTTTCACTTTTGATTTTCAAATCATCAAGAGAGTAACATAATTCAGTTATTGCATTTTTTATTGCACCATCATTCCCTCCATGACCATTTACTAATATAAAATTCCTAAATCCGTGTTTGTAAAGGGACCTGATAGTCTCACTTATTACATTAGTAAAAGTGTTTGGCATTAAGGAAACAGTTCCTTTAAATTCCATATGTGGAACAAGCGATATTCCAGGGGAAAGTAGTGGACCAACTAGTATATTATTAACCTTGCCTAATTCTACAGCAATGGATTCAGCAATAATGCTATCAGTACCTAATGGCATAGAAGCACTATGTTGTTCAATACTACCTAGTGGAATAATAATAGTTTTCTTTTTCTTCAAATATTCTTCAATATCCTTGTAAGTTTGCTCAGTGAGTATCATTTTAATATTACAATATTTATATCTTTATAAAAGTATTGATTCTTTGGTGACATTAAAGTTTCGTCTTGATTTTTAGCAGTTTGATGTGGATTTTGGCGGGTTGGATGATTTATTTTTGTTTTTTGTTAATATTTTAGAAGTTAGGGTTCTCTTTTTTCTTTGGTTTTGTCTTTTTATTGTTTTATGGCATAGTTCTTTCTAGAAGCTTTTATTGATTTGGAAAAATTACAAACAATGTATAAAATATATATCACTGATCCCAAAATAAAAAATGATTTTGTAAAAATAGTAACACTTACAACACCACAAGAAAAGATTCTGAAAGCCGTTAATAAGCATTTAATGAAACCTGATGACTAAAAACTACCGTCAATCATGGCTAATTAAGGCTATTTTTCCTTTAATCTTGGTCCCAATAAAACATCTTCTTTTTTCTCTATTAAATAAAAGATATTTTGAAATTAATATATATTTATATATCCCTAGCTCATTCTAAACAACAAAATGGTAAAATGTCAAAATTGTGATTATATTCCAGAAAAAGGCGACGTATTTTGCAGAAATTGCGGTGAAGAATTGATTCAAGATGAGACTTATCTTTGTGATTGTGGTGCAGAAGTAAGAAATGAAGATAATTATTGCCACCAATGTGGTGCTTCTTTTAATGAAAATAAGGATAAATGCAAATCTTGCGGGGTAGAAATCCCTGATGAAGTGAATTTTTGTCCAAATTGTGGAACTCCAATTGTAAGAACAGCATCAAAATATAATGAATCTGATGATGAAGTGGAGGAAGATGTAGATAGGCCAGAGCCAATTAATGATATTATTTATGGTCCCTCTAATACAGCTGAACAACCCTCTAGTACAGTTGAAGAACCCTCTAGTACAGCTGAAGAAGAATCTCCAGTAGCAGAAACAGAATATGTTCAGGGAGTTGAAGAAAAACCTTATTTTGAAGAAAAACAAGGGATGGATAGTACTTCTGAAGAAATATCATTTGAAAAACATGAAACTGTCCCAAATACTGAACCTGTGCAGGAAAATAGAGGCTTGGCTCCTGAAAATACTATTTCTGAAAATTCAGAAGAAAAAAAGCAGGAATATGGTTATAGAAAAAATCCAGACGGCTCTTATACGTTTATTAAATCTTGAGCCCTTAAATCATGTTTTGTTGCTTTTTCAATTTTAATTTTTAATTTTTTTCCAAGATTATATTCGCCTTTAGCAATAACTGGCTTATATGCATAATTCCTTCCAATCATAGTATCATTTTTTCCTTTTTTATCTATAATAATTTCACCCTCCCAGCCTATCCATTTTTCATTTTGCTTTAAGGCAATTTCTTCAAAATTTTTTTTAATTCTAGAAATTCTTTCTTTTTTGATCGAGCCTTCAATTTGATCGAAAGAGGCTGCTTCTGTTTCAGGCCTTATCCAGTATTTTGAAAGATTAAGCACATCTGGCTTTGTTTTTTTGATTATGTTGATTGATTCCAAAAAATCTTCTTCTGTTTCAGTTGGAAATCCTACAATTATATCTGTAGCTATTGTGAGGTCTGGATGTTTTGCTTTTATCTTTTCTATTAATTTTACATACTGCTCAGATGTATAGGCTCTTTTCATCAGCCATAAAATCTTATTAGATCCAGACTGCACAGGAAGATGAAGAAATTTAAACATTTTTTTATTGTTAAAAATCTCAGTCATTTCATCTGCATAACGGCAAATGAACACAGGGTTTGCCATTCCCAGTCGAACTTTAAAATCTCCTTTTATTTTAAGGATTTTTTTAAGAAGCTCAGGCAAAGTCAAGCCCAAATCCAAGCCATAACAGCCTGTATCCTGTCCAGTAATCCAAATCTCCTTGCATCCATTTTTTAATGAATTTTTTATTTCTTCAAGAATATTTTCCAAAGGGAAAGAAAAGAGATTGCCTTTTATTGGCTTTACAGAACAATAAGTGCAGTTGCCCTTGCAACCAGAAGAAATAGGGACTATGTTTATTATGGGGTTTTTTCTGAATTTTGGCATGCAAATCCTTTCCTGCTTTTGATAATCCAGATAATCTTTAGATTGCCCTTTCAGGGTGCATTCTACAACCTCTAAAATCCTATAAAAATTATGGGTATTTACTAAATTTATTTGCTTATTTAAATTTTTAAGTTTTGAAATGCTGCTTTTTGGGATACAGCCTGTGGCAACAACTGGAACTTCTGATTTTTTTATGGCTTTTATCCCTTTATTTAGGCTTGGGCCTTTAACAGAACAGACATTAACAATTCTTAAATCTTCATTCTCTTCAACAATTGTATAACCTGCGTTATGCAATAGGCCAGCCATTATCTCTGATTCTGCCAGATTATTGCTGCATCCGAAAGTTATAATCCTGATTTTCATTTTTATAAGGAGTTATTAAGGAACATTTAAATATGTATTGATTAAATCAATTCCTATGAAACTAGTAAAAAGTGCATTAAGCAATAATATTCCAATATTGGTTTATATATCAGACCTTTTTAAGACCACTTCATGTTGCTTTAATTCTTATACAAAATCTAATAAAAATAATTTCAAGAGGGGAATTGCTACTTCTATTTTAATTAATGGAACCCTCAAATATCCAACTTTGCAAAAATTAAATGTAGTTACTGACCAGCAGTTTTGTACATATTACACTGGCCATTCAACATTTGCAGATTTAAGTAGGTTTCATTCAGGATTCAGTGCGCTTACGGATTCAAGAATAGTTGGGAGGCAAAATACATTTGAAAATAGTTTAGAGATTTTTTCAGATGTTTTATTAAATCCATTAAACAAAAGTAGTTCTTTTATTAGAAAATATTTTGAAAAAGAGAAAATGATGTTTGCTAATGTTCAAAAAGAATTCTATCTGAATAAAGAGCAGCTTGCTTATAAGCGATTTTTAGATAATTTTCTCCAAGGTGAAGAATTTAATATTGGAGTAGGAATGCCTGAAGATTTAGAAGAAATAACTGCAAGGAATTCATTTGAGGAATTTCAGCGCATTAAAGATGAATATCCCAAAAATATTATTGTTGTAACCCATTTAGATGAAGATTTAATTATCAGGGCTTTTGACAATGCATTAGGATCCTTGCCCACGCCTAAAAAAAATGTTCAGGTTGGCAAGCCTCCTAAAAAAGTAATGGACATGCTGATTATTGATGATACAGAGCTATTTAATCAATCAATGGTTTATGTTGGATACCCTTTAAAGAATATAAAAAAAAGAAAAGAAATATCAGCAATGAAAATCTTAAATTCATGTATTGCAACAGAAATATTTGAAGAGGTCAGGCTAAAAAGGGAATTGGCATACATGGCTAGTGCAAATTATAATATTTATGCAGCCTATGCTTATGGCATTGCTGGTGTTGAGCCTCAAAATGTTCAAATGACAATAGATTCAATAATTGGCGTATATGATAAAATCCTTAAAAAAGGTTTGACAAAAGCTAGTTTTAAAGCCCAAAAGAAAATAATTATTTCAACACATAAAATTAAGGTAACTAATAAACAATATTTAAAATCTCTACTTTTTAGCCTAGCAATAGAAGATAGATTAGGTGATTTTGAAAATTTTGTAGATTGGTTTTCAGAGGTTTCATATGAGGATGTGCTTGAGGTAAGAAAAAAATTTATTGGCCAGCCTACAGCATATTGCTTGAGAAATACAAGATGAATGAAATAAAAAAATCTTTGGATAAAATAGTCGGGGCAGAGCTTTATCATACTCAATTAGAATGTGGCTTAAATGCTTATTTCGTACCTTTGCATAGGGATATTAATTTTAAATTATGCCATTTATTTACGCGTTTTGGAAGCATAGATGAAAAATTTTATTCCCCCAAAGATGAAAAAGAGATAATTATTGAAAATGGAACTGCCCATTTTTTAGAACATTGCTCATTTTATACTCCTGATAGCAAAAAAGTTTTAAAACTTTTTTCAGATAAGGGGGTATATGCCAATGCTTGGACTAGTAATGATCATACTACATATTATTTCCATACAGTCGGAAGGATATATTCATGTTTGGATCTTCTGATTAATTTTGTTTCCACACCAGGGCTTACATCAGAGAATGTAGAAAAAGAAAAGAAAGTCATTACACAAGAGATTGCAATTTCATTAGATGAGCCATGGCAGTTGCAATGGTTTAATATAGATTCCTCTCTTTTTAAAAAACATCCATTGAGAAAAAATATTCTGGGGGATAAAAAATCAATTCAGAGGATTGATAAGGATATGCTCTTATCTGCATATACAACATTTTATGCACCTTCAAATTTGCATCTTGTTATGTTTATTCCGGTTAAATCTGGTTCAACAGAAAATGTTGCAAAAAGGCATTTTGAGACTGCTGAAAATATTTGCGATAAATACAATTTTGAATATAAAAAGCCAGTAGAATATATAAGAATAAAAGAACCAAAAAAAGTAAAATGCAGGAAAAAAATAGGCTATCATAATTCTATTGGGACACCCATTATAACATTTGGCTTTAAAGGGGCAATGGGTTTAGGTACACCTAGTGTAATGACAAAAAACATGCTAACTAATAAATTGTTAATGAAAGTTTTGACAAGCGGAAGTTCTAAGGCAATAGAGAAATTAATGAAGAAAAGCCCAGTTCTTGGTAACATTTATGGGAATTCATCATTTGGAAGGACTTTTAATGCTCTTTATTTCATTGCACAAACTTCAACTCCAGATGCTTTTGAAGAAGAGCTGATTAAAACTATAAGTTCTGAACTTAAAGGGAATCTTTCAAGGCAAAATTTTGAATTGGCAAAGAAAATGTTTCTGAAGGAAAAAGCCATACTTACAGAAGCCCAATTGCCAGATACAATTGGTAGCGATTTTGTTAAGAATTTGGCAGCAGATTTAAATCCTCTCCAAACCTTAGAGACTTTAGCATCAATAAGATATGAAGATATATTGGAGGCTGGAAACAAGTATTTAACTTTGGATAATTATTCTACTGCCATATTGTTGCCTAAAAAGCAATAAGCGGCCTAAGAACAACCTTATCAATATCTCTTTTTTTGAAATTTTTTAATTTTTCAGAAGTGACCACAACTTTAATATAATGCGGTATTTCCTTCAATACTTTGATTTTGAAACCATAAGCTAATTTTTTCAATGCGCTCCAATCCACGCCTGCTATTTGAATCAGAACAATTCCGCAGCCTCTTTTCATTATTAATTTGGCAGCTTTAACTGAATCTTTATCTTCCAAAAGGACAGCAACTGTCCCTTCTATTCCCACAGGCAAGCCTTTCAAGCCCTGGATCTTAGAAGAATAAATATAACACCTGTCTTTGAATACATCAATCCAGATTGTTGTTTCCGGTTTTGACAAATTTACTTTGGCACCAGTTTTTTCAATAATATACGAGCCGACTTCCCTATTAATTTCATCAGAAGGGATAAATGCCTTATCTATCCTCTTGGCTGAAATTCTGAATGTGCCTTTTTTATAATGCTTCAAGGTCTCTATTTTAATTGCATCAAGTGAAGTTTCAATTTTATTAGAATAAGAAAAATTTGCAATGCCATAAACATACTTCAGGCAAGGGCATTTGTTTTCAGTATTTACTATGATTCTGCCCCTGAATGAAACAATAGAATCAAAATCAATATTATTCTTTTTAAGGCAGTCTTTAATATTTCTAATCAATTTTTTAACAAATTCCTTTCTATTCTGGCCTTTAATTGCAATTTCCCCATATTTTACTATTACTGCCATAGTTGAAAAGAAAAACAGCAGGCTTATAAAATTAACTAAAAAAAAGAAAAAAATTACTCTAATTTTGTATCCATAATCCCATCATTATTGCTGTCTAATAATGCCTGTGATTCGCCATCTTCTGTTTGCACAACCATAAAAGGCTTTTGTTCATGGACAAATGTTTCAAGGCTTTTTGTTATCAGGTTTGCCCCATCTTTATAGAACACATTATTTCCGACAACTGTCAGCCTTTCATTATTTGGCAGGTGATAATATTGGGAAATAGTTTTGTTTCCTGCTTCAGAAATGACCATCAATGTATCTTTTTTAAAGTCCATATTGGTATCAATCAATTTAGCAGAAATAGGTTTGCCATTAATTTGTGCAATTGGAAATTTCCCTTCTGTTTTTTTCCATGGTTTTTTTTCTGCCAAAACTTTTTTAAAATTATTAAATAGATGCTGGTATGAAACGATTGAATCAAATATTCCGTGCCCTGGAGTTCCTTCCTTATCAGAATCTAAAGCAAAAGTATCAGGCTCTTTGCTATTTTTAGATGCAAAAAATAAGCTGGTCACTTTTGATTCAAGGGTGCCATCTTTTTTAATTTTTATAAAGGTCATTAAATCTATGCCTGAGGAATAACCTTTTTGAGGGTGCAGATCATAATATCTGACTAAAAATCCTTGGTTCCCAATTTTCTTTCTTTTTGAAAATAAATAACCTTTCAGAAGTTTTTTATGGTCATGATAATCTTGGGCATATTCCGGGAGGAATTTATATAGCTTATGAAGTTTCTTATAAGGGTCAAATGTTCCAGCTTTAAACTTCATATCTGATTTCCCTTCCAATGAACCAAATCTTGCATAAGTGACTGCACCTTTTAATCTGGCCATATACCATTCAAATAGTTTCATTCTATGATCCAATCTCTGTTTTCTTGCCTTTGGGAGTTTAGAATTAAAATATTTTTTATATTTTTTCATTGTAGGCTTAATGCCAGATTCCCATCTGGATAGAAGGTCATCAACATCCAAAGAGCCGTAATTCATTTTCCCGTTTTTTGTAAAGGATCTCTTAAGGAAATGATGGTAAGCAAAAAGTGTTTCATCATTTTTAAATCCTCTCTTGCGGCATTTTGATATGAATGTCATAGGCAAGGAAAGGCCAACTTTAAAAACAAAAGACCCACGCCTATAAACTCTTGGAGGCCTATACGCATTCCAAGTATCTTTTAATATCTGTTCAAAAACTGCTTTCTTCTTTTTCCAGAATGCCTGTTTCTTCTTTGCATTCAATACTTGCGGCTTATTCTTTGCTGCAAACATAACATCAATAACCAATTCTTCATCTGCAGCATAGTTTGTTGCAAGCATCCACCATGGCTCATTAGCAAAATATTCAGGATATGCTTGCCTAACCATGTTCTTGGCAAGGAAATCCATTAGTGCTGGATTCTTTTTCACAATCTTGTTATATTCCCCTCTTTGAAATTTATGAAAATTTATAATTGAATATTCAATTAATTTTTTAAATTGCTTAGAAGAATCAACATTCTTATAAATTTTGGCCTGCAGCCGGTATGATGCAGCATATGGATGGAATAAGAAAAAGTCCAAAGGCGAATCTTTTTGAAAATATGCTTGTGCAATGGATGCAAACTGCTCAACCGGCATATTCAGAAGAGAAGGGAATCTTTGTATTTTGCTATTGTTATGGATCATTTCATGGGCCAAGGTAGCTTTAAATCCATTAATTTCATCACCAAGCCTCCCTTTGCTGGCATACACTATCCTTCCAGAATCTATCTGAGATACGCCTAATGCACTGCGCACATTCCCATAAATCAATAATTCCGGCAGGAAATCGTCAGGAGTCAAATTAGGGACTTCAGTCAGCATTTTTGCAGTAATGCCTTTTGCCACAACAAAATCTTTTCTTTGATTAAAATTTTTTCCGAGCCTGTTTCCTTTTTTATTTTTTACATCCTTGGAGAAATGTTTAAATAAAAACATGTCCATCTCTGCTGCATCTTTTAAGGATTGCTTCAAATCCTTTTCCATAAGCCCCTTATAAATTGTTTTATTATCTATCCTTCTCCTATAAGTATTGCCATCACTCTGATAATCAGGAAGCAAAACCTGAATTATTTTATCTTTTACTATAGCATTGAATTCTGGTGCATTATTGACAAAATAGGTCAATGCATTTGTTCCTTTGGCTGAAAAATAAGTTCCCATATCCCTGCTCAGCATAAATCTATCCAATGAATCCAATGATTCAAGTTTACTTTTATGTGGAAGAATTTGCAGAACAGGTATCCTTTCGGCATCATCAACAAATTTTTTAGCTTTGTATGCAGGAACTTCTTTTCCATTCCTATGGTTTGAAGGTCCATTTGGTTTTATACAGCTGCTAGAAGTAATAGCCATTGCGCCGCCAGCAATAGCACTGGCAATTTTATAAATTAACTTGGTCATAATTAAGCCTCCTTTTTAGTTTCAAATTGTTTTGGGATATTTAAAGTTTGCTCAATTTTTAAGGAATTTAAGAGGTTTGGTAAAAAAATTGCCCTTCACTTTTTTGCAGAAATGTTTAATATTTATTGTTATTAGTTGCAGTTTGCCTTTAATGAATCATAATCACCAGTTAGGCATTATCTTAAATCCTGGAAGAAATTAAAAAAAATTATTTTTTGCTTTTTTTATCCCCTTTCAATAAATCTGCAACACGTAGAAAAAAAGGATTTTGGTAATCCTTTAGAGGCTGCAATTTCCTCAATAATTCTAAATTGATTCCATAAACTTTTCCCTAGAAATTTCCAAATCCTTCTTAATTATCTTATTCAGAAGGCCCCTATCTATTTTCTCCCCAGGATGATTAGGAATCACTGTAGTTCTTCCATCTGAATGTTTAAAGAATACATGGCTTCCTTCCTGCCTTACTCTCTTAAATCCTAACTTATCCAAAATCTTAAACAATTTTCTGGCAGACAAAAGAGGCAACTTACTCATAATGCTATTTTCTGCAAGCCAACAAACTTGTCTTTTATCTTGATAGGCTTATCCTGGCACTTGAGAAACAGTGCAATAGCTTTCTTGGTTCTTTTGATTAACTCATCATAGCTCTTGGCCTGAGAATGGCAGCCAGGAAGCTCAATAACTTCAGAAATCAGATAGTCGTCTTCCCCTTTCTCTATGATTACATTAAATTCTTTCATACTAATATTCAAATATTCAGGGCTGTTTATAAAGTTTGCTGGTTGCATCTTTTCCTCCTTTGAATTAAATCTTTGATTGAATATTCTTTATTAATCTTGCTTTAAATCTTCGGAAATGTTTTGGAAGAATTGGAAATAAATTTAAAGAGAAGTTATTTTTTATTATTAAAATAAATCTGCAATTCAGAAAAGATTATTTATAAACATTCTTTCTATGTTCAAAACAATTAATAATTATTCTTCCTTTTTCAATTCTATAAATTATTCTAAAGGGCGGCACCCTAAGGCATTTATGATTTTTCAGTTTATATTTTAGAGGCTTCCCTGATTCTGGCCAATCCTTTAATTTTTTTAATTGTTTAAGTAATTTCAATCTTATAGATTTATCTTTTATTTTTTTATAATCATGCTTAAATTCATCAGAAAAAATTATTTCCATTTTATTTCATCAGAAGGTCATCTATGTCTTCATCAAACATGCTAGTATTTGCCTTGACGTATTTGCCTTTTTTAATTTGCTTTTCTGTCATTTCTATTTTTTGGATTAATTTCAGCTCTTTCATTAGGCTTTCTTTTCTTATTTGCCTAAGAAGTATATTTCCGCCTTCATTAAACACTAAAAATTTAGTAAAGGCCTTTATCCCTGCATCTTTCCTAATTTCAGCAGGTATCACTATCTGGCCATTCTGTGATATTTTTGTCAAGGCTACTTCCATTTTAATTACCTAAAATATATTTTAATATTAAAACATATTTTATATATAAGTCTTTTGGTTTTTTGTGACTGGAATGTGTTGATAAAGTTCAGCAAAACTGCACGAATGGTATAATTTATGCCTAAAATACCTACTATTTTCCATAGGAAGAGTAGGTTCTATGAGTTTATCAACAGGTCCATGTCACCAAAAAACGTAAGTAGAAAGTCTGCTAGGAAAAAATTTCATGAATGCTATAATTTACATACTCAAGGGTATCCTCTGAAGATGTAATGCCTCAATCTATGCAAACTTAGCTGACCTAACTTTCTACGTACCAAAAAACGTAACATTTATATATATAGCCATTTATATAGTTGTTATGGCAACTACAATATCTGTAAGTCGAGAATTACTCTCTAAATTAAAAGAAAGGAAACTCTATGATAAAGAATCTTATGAAGAAGTAATTTGGGATTCATTAGAAGATTCAATGGAATTATCAGAAGAAACTAAAAAAAGAATCAAACTTGCTGAAGAAGACATCAAGGCAGACAGAATATTTTCTCTTGAGGATGTTAAGAAGGAGTTAAACCTATAATGTTTGATCTTTTTTTTACAGCAGAATCTAAAAAATTTCTAAAGAAGTTAAATAAAGAAGATAAAATTAGAATAATTTCTACTTTAGAAAGATGTAGAGTTAGGCCTCATTTTCATATTAAAAAGTTAGTTTCTTCTCCATATTTTAGATTAAGAGTTGGAGACTATAGAGTAATTCTTGATATAAAAGCAGGAAAACTTCTAATAATTGTTGTTGAAAAAGGACATAGAAGAAATATTTACAAATAACAAGCTTAAAATAAGCTATGGCTCCTTTCTGTCGGCAATTTTTTTTGCAGAAAAATTACATAACAAAGGTTAGGTAACTCCGACTTTGCAGGTCTCCGTCCGAATTCAATTTTCCATCATGAGTCTCTTCACTTTGTGATGAGCTTCTTGGGAAAAATCCAACTTCGTTAAATTTCAATGTTAGTTTCAATTCAGAAACGGAAAAAATTAGAATGGGCTAAAGTAAATCAATATTCTTATAAATTTCTTTTATTAACCTCTTTTCTAATTCTATTTTTCTCATTGTTCAAGAAGTATTCCATTTTTAAGATAAGTTTTGATTTCGAGAAGGCTAAGCCCTGCAATTCCCAGGGTTTTAAGGCTGCGTTTTTTCTGGGCGAAATAATCAATATCTGATATTGTGGAACCAATAGCGACCATAGCCTGTGCCGTAGGTGTGGGAACATTAAGAAGCTTGCCCATTTCACAGTATAATACTAGCCCCAAGCCTATGTCTTCATGAAAATAGCGGTGATTTAATGTATCGGGACTGGTGAAACTAGCAAATCCCGAACCATTTTTATAACATTCTAGATAATCCGTGCTTTCTGCATACCCTTGAGCCACGCAGGTCTCTGGATCAGGTCGAGCTGAATATCCCAAAGCCTTGAGAATGGCCATACGTTCTTCATCAAGTTTTCTAATCACTCCGGCCACAGAGGGTGACATTCCCTGACCGTAGAAAATCATGTTCTTCCCCTCATTTTCAAACCGAGCTCCGTTTAAAAGTGCTATCGGCGGATGGATTACTGGATTGGCATTATTCAACCCTGCTTCAAGCACGCTTTCGGCACGCACAAGTCCTGGAAACAATTTTTCAAGTGACTGTCCTACTTCATCGATTCTATTGGCGGGAAAAGTACTGTATAAAACTCGTCCAACCTTCACTGCAATATCAACCTTGTTCCCTTTTGCTCGACATCCATAAGTAAGGGTATGAAGTTCTCCAAGAAGCGGCAGTTCCTTCATGCCCCTTTTACGAAATATATGGGCAAGATATAGTGATCCACCGGTTGATCCTGGATTGAGAATAACACTTTGCTCTGGTTTTACAAGAGAGGAAAGTTCCTGTCCTACTCTTTCATGCGTGAGGGCCTGAGTACAAATCATAATCATGTCGGCACCATTAACCGTTTTGGCCAAATTAGATGTAATAAACTCTAATTGGGCTGTTCCCCGTACTGCTCCTTGCAAAGTAATTTGAGGTTTTTCTTTAAGCATGTCAATATTAGCTGCATACTCAGGAAACTCAAAGAGCCGTACTTTTTTCCCCTGTAGAGCCATGTCTCCAGCTGCAGCCTTACCACCATTACCTGCTCCAATTATTGCTATAGTTTTCATTGTGATAAGGAAAATATGATGGTATATAAAAATATTGTTTTTATTGAAAGTAATAAGTTGAGTTCTTTATAACAGGGGTTTTGGATCTATATTCTATAGTATAGAAATCATTTTATTTCTTCTCCTCATTAAGTACGTAATAAGCTCCTCTAAAAGAACCAACTTTCTTAATATATTTGAATTTTAGTAATTCTTTAATATCAGCAATTGCTGTACCAAAAGATGTATTGTTCATCTCTTCATATTTCTTTGTCTTTATTGACTTATGCTTTTTCAAAAATTCAATACATTTCTTTTGACGTTCATTTAAATCTGCATACTCTTCAATAGGTTTCTGTTTACCTTCTTCATTATGTAAAACTATACGGAAAAATCGCTCATAAATTCCAAATTCAGGATCTCTTAATCCATGATTTCGCATAGCATTAATCATACGTGGCACTCCAGAACCTAACCCTTCTACGTAACCATAATCTCGTAACAATCGATAAATTATTGGGTTTCTTCTAACTGAGAGTGTTCCAAATAATTCTTTTGGAAGACCTGTTGGCAAAGAACCTGGACTTGTAATCTCAATTCTGTTACTAAAGAGATAAATTTGAATGGAATCTTTGCTAAAATAATCTCTGTGGGCAACTGCATTTACAATTGCTTCCCTAATAACTTCAAGAGGATATTCCAATTTTTCCTGCCTTCTTGGTTTATCAGTAATTTGTATGCTTTTAGAAATATTCTTTTTGACAAATGACAAAGATTTTTCTATTGAACTTACAGAATCAGATTGAATTAATTGATGTGAAATAATCTTAACAGGCTCTACACCATCAAATTGAACAAGTTTAATTTCAATTTGTGGAAAAAACTTTTCTGGCTCTTTAGCAAAAAATAATGCAGTAGCATTCTTAATCTTCAAATCTCCATTTTTTGTGGCCAGCTTTGAACTCAAAAGAAAATTTTCAACCGAATTTTGCTTTAGAAAGTCCTCTTGATTACGAGTTTGAAGATACTCTTTAATTTTCTCAATATCAATATTATTAAGAGTTGCATCACTAAAATTTTCATCAAAACAGAGAATTTGCTTGCTTCTTAGAAAATCAACTAACTGATTTCCTTCAAATTTCTTGAGTGTGCTTCCTATTTTAACATTAATAGCACCATGAAAAGTATGAAATGTGCTATCAATGGCCTTCTGAATAACAACAGCAATTATTTTCTTTTCCTCTATACTATGAACTTGAATATCAGGAACAAGAGGAGGAGAAACTGCCTGTGCTGCTGCTGAAATCTTTTGTTGTAATTTATCAACATCCCCTTTCACACCAATTATTTGTTTCTTAGCATTGACACCTACAATTATTATTCCACCCTGGGTGTTGGCAAAACCACTCATTAATTTTGAGAAATCCTGCGAACTATGAAAAGATTGCTTTAACTCTACTTCTTGCGTTTCTCCGCTTTCAATTACTTCTAAAATTTGGTCTGTTTCCATTCTATCAGTTACTATTAATAATATCTGATAGTAAGTTGATAGTAATTTATAAAGCTTTCTCTTCTGTAAACCAAAATACTATCAAAAGAGATTGATACTAACTGATAATAAACTGATACTAAAAAATAGTGTTTTCTCGCCCCTTGATCTTTGTTCTTTATGGCTCACCTTGTTCGCATTGATTGAATGGAACTCCCCCTTTCTCCTGTAACTAAAAAAGCCTTCGGCTTTGATAAAAGGAACTTGACAGTCACGTTTAACGGCCCTTTCACATATGATTAAGCGAATAACTGCCCCTGAAATGATTGATATGATAATCAGGTATTGTAGGCTTAACTTGGGCCTGAAAGAGATGGCTCTTGAAGATATAGGAACTAATGAAAAAGGTGTTATGAGATTTGATACTATTGACGAATATGTGTGGGATGCATGTGGTAGTGGTGCCCACACTTTTGATGGAGTTCCATGGGATGATAGATACAGGTTTCTAAGGAACCAAAATAGACCTGAGTATGTTTTAGACCACCTTATTCGTCTTGGTTATGTTAAAAAAAGACAAACAGGTATTATTGTTCAAAGTTATGAAGATGAATTAAAGGAAACATTACATTGTTTATGTGAAAAGTATGGTGGAGAAGAAGTAGAATTACTTAAGGAAAGATTAAGAATACAAGATATTTGGTAGAAAGGCAAGAA
>JAYEMU010000072.1:0-2905 GCA_034718475.1 Nanobdellota archaeon | reverse complement strand
GTAAGATTTTCGAAGTTGAATTTTAATATATATTTTTTGGAACCATTCGCCACTGGACATAGGTGCGAGTAGCATTTATATATGCTCCTTCCCCAATTTATAAATAACAAGAACCAGCCATTAAAATAGTTGGATAAAACAAGATGAAAAAAACAATATCAAAGTTTACTCGGATGCTTGAATACAAAGCAGTTCAAGCAGGAATAAGGTTTGCAAGAGTAAGCGAAGCATATACAAGCTAAACTTGCAGCATCTGCAATGATAGAAATAAAAGCAACAGAAAGCATAGGGGTCTTTATGCCTGCAAAAAGTGCAATAATATAATGAATGCAGACGTGAATGGTGCTACAAATATCTTGAAAAAGTATCTCCGAGACTTTTTGTCAAGGAGTAGTTGCATAGTGGCTATGCCATCGGTAGTGAGGATAAATAATATTTGTCCAAGCTAAGTCCGAGAAACTACACACTTTAGTGTGTGGAGTATGTCATCAAGAATGAATAGTTTAAAATATGATAAAATCTTAGGATAATGTATGAATAAATTTATGGATTTGGCAATCAAGGAGGCAAAAAAAGCCATTACAAAAAAGCATGGCGGCCCTTTTGGTGCAGTAATTGTAAAAGGCAATAAGGTTATAGCAAAGGCGCACAGTGAAGTGCTGAAAAAAAAAGATCCTACAGCGCATGCAGAAATCTTGGCTATAAGGAAAGCTTCAAAAAAGCTTAAGGACTATAAGCTTAAAGGCTGCAGGATTTATTCAACTGCAGAGCCCTGCTCCATGTGCTTGTCTGCGATACTTTGGGCTGGAATCAAACAAGTTTATTTTGGCTGCACTCTGGATGACACAGCAAAGCTTGGCTTTAATGACAAGAACTTCTATAAGATTATAAAATCAAAAAGCCTTGACATGAAAAACATAAAAAGAAAAGAATGCTTAAAAATTTTTGATGATTATAATTTAGAACTATATTAGTTGTTCTCCAAAACCTTCAGCCTCATAAAGTTCAATCTTAAGTTTTTTCTTTTTCCATGCATCTGGAAGCATTCCTGCCTTGAAGCATAGCTGTGTAAGAAACATCTCTTTGCTTTCAATCATTTCCCATACAGAAGGCAAAAAAGTAGCTGAATGAATACCATCACTTAATATTACGCCATGCCTTCCCTTTTCAATTTTTTCAAGCAATTCATCCGAATCTTCAAACTTTAATTCTTTTGGCTCAGTCAATATAGAAATTTTTATTTTTATCTTATCTAGCTCATTTTCCCTTACAGGCTCGAACCTTGGATCCCTGCTTGCAGCATTGATTGTGTTGTCGATTACTGAAGCATACAATGATCCTGTGGCAATAATATTTCCAATGCACCCCCTTAATTTCCCGTCTTCTTCTAAGGTTACAAAGCTGGCTTTAGTCTCTTCAAGCTCTTTTGTTGTATTTTTTGCTTCAGGCAATTCCTGTCCTTTGACAAATGCATTTAGAATGTTTCTTGAAAGTTTTAACAGATATTTTTTTGATTCAGTGCTTACCATTTTCCCTTGACCTCCTTTCCGCATTTTGGGCATTTTCCATTTTTTAATCTTATTTTGGAAGTAAACCCATCCCTTTCAATGCAAATTTCATTGCAATTAGGGCACAATGTTGATTCCCTGCCATTGCGCACATTTCCGATGTATACATGCTTAAGCCCAGAAGCCTTGCCGATATCATGGGCTTTATGCAAAATTTTTTCAGGTGTTGGCTCAATATCCTGCATCTTGTAGCACGGAAAGAATTTTATTATGTGCCATGGGATATTTTTATCAATTGAAGCAATAAACTTTGAAATCTTTTTCAGTTCTTCATTGCTGTCATTGAGGCCAGGGATTATGAGTGTTGTAATTTCAATCCAAATCTTTTTTTCTTTCAGGCGTTTGATGGTATCAAGCACTGGCTGCAGTCTTCCTCCGCAGTATTTTTTATAGAAATCATCAGAAAAGGATTTAAGGTCGATATTCATTGCATCAATTTTTCCAGCAACATAATCCAATGCTTCCTTGGTTTCAAATCCATTAGATACAAAAATATTCTTTAGACCGTTCTTTTTGGCTTCAACTGCAATGTCATGTGCAAATTCAATGAATACTGCTGGTTCATTGTATGTGTATGCAATGCCGAGGCAATTGTTTTCAACGGCAGTTTTTACAATTTCTTTTATTTTGATTTTCTTGCCCAAAATACTATTATTGGTTTTTGGGCTTTGGCTTATTTCCCAATTTTGGCAGAAGTCGCATTTGAAATTGCATCCGACAGTTCCCAGTGACAAGACTTTTTTTCCTGGATGAAAATGGAATAATGGCTTTTTTTCTATTGGGTCAATGTTGTATGCAGAAATTTTTTCATATACTAAGAGGTATAGCTTTCCATCCTTGTTCTCCCTTACGCCGCAGATTCCTCTCTTCCCTTTATCAATAATGCACCTGTGCGCACATGCATTGCACTGCACTTTATTATTAACTTTTTTATACAATTCAGCTTCTTTCATGCAATTAATCTAGGGATGAATATTTAAAAATATATTGATTCTCAAAGAAGCTTCTCCAAAGCTTCAACATCCTTTTCAATTATATCAAATCCTTGCTGCCAAAAATCTTTTTTTGTAATGTCAATCCCTTCCCTTGCTAAAATGTTTCTTGGATAATCCGAGCCGCCTGCCGCAAGAATCTTTTCGTGAATGCTATAATTTGCATACTCAAGGATACCTATTGGGAGATGCAATGCCCCAATCTATGCAAACTTAGCTGGCCTGACTTTCTACTTACTGTTCAATCTACTGAATTTTGCATAAGATTTATAAATAAAGCTTATATTAAATGCTGTAATAATCAATTTGGAGGATGAAAAAAAAATGAAAATAAGAAGTTTAATC
>JAYEMU010000071.1:0-2958 GCA_034718475.1 Nanobdellota archaeon | reverse complement strand
AAGGATATTTAATTTCAAATATTACTATTATCGGTTGCTGTTTTTGTTCGTCAAAGTAATAGGCATTAACGGGGACTAGATTCCCTTGATGTTCTTGTAAGTACTGTTGTGGTTGACAAGCTGGATCATAAAAGTCCATTATGAAATATTTGGGTTTGTGTTCTTTTATTATATTATTAGTTAAATTTGGTTTATCTTTTATTCTACCTATAAATTGCCTTTCGGAATAATAAACCCACGGAACAGATAGACCACAACCTGTTAAAACATCGTCTTTATTACTATTTGCCTTTACCCATTCCCCTGCTAATTTTATATGGCTATAAGAATCCTTTTTTACATTAATCATTTCCTGAGCATGTGTAATATTAGCATATGCTCCAAAAATTAATAATCCACCAATAATACAAAAAGCCAATACTTCACTATGCTTTTTAATTTTATTATAAAGATAAACTACACCTAATGCGCCAATTATAAATATTGCTGGGAATCCTGGAAACCATAATCTAATTTCAAAACCAAATCCGCTGGCAGCCATCCAAATAGCAAAAATTAATGATACAAATACTGCCCACCATAAGATGAAAAAGTCTTTTTTCAAACGCTTGGATTTATTTTTTAGTAATAAATCAAAACCCAAAAATAATTTTATAAAGTAAACTAAGCCAGCAATAATAAAAATAAAGAACGGCCATTTAACCACATTCGGTAAATTCACAAAGAATGTTGAAAATTTATTGATTGTTTCTGAAAAAGGTCTATCTATACTTGGCTTGTACTCTTCTGTGCCAACCCAATCTGCTTCATAAGTTCTACCAAATCTTGGATATAATGAAAATATTACACTCTTAACCGGCGTATGATTAGAAAATCTTTCATTAAATTCAATATAATTCCAGCAAAGAAAAGGCGTTGCAACAATTAATGCTGTAACAACAAACAGCCAAAATCTCTTGCTTTTTAAAAATTTTAAACGTTCTGTGACTAACAAAAATACACCAAAAAAAGGGATTAAAAAACCTTCGGCTTCATAAGCAAATAACCCCCAGCTCATTAATGCTGCTGAGCCAATAACATACCAATAATTCTTTTTTTCCACATACCCTTTCCAAAAGAACAAAGCTGAAAGAAGCCAAATAACCATTCCTTCCAAGCCTAATTCTATCCTTGTTGACCAAAATATATGCAACCAAAAAGATCCCATCATAAAAGCAGCAATTAAACCCACATTTTTATTAAAGAATTTTCTTCCAACAACATAGGTTAAATAAACACCCAACAAAGACAAAATTTGATGAAGAAACCTTATTGCCCATTCTGTTGCTCCTAATTTATACAATGGAATCCAAAGAATAGACATTGCTCTTGCTCTCCAAGGTGCTGCTAAATTGGGCGTACCCAAAGCATAATGTTTTGCTATGTTCAAATAATCTGCCTCATCCCACCAAACTGCGGCATTAACAGTCATATATTTGAATCTAATTATTGCAGCAATTGCTAAAACTGCAAACAAAAATAAATGAAAATTTTCATTATAGAATTTTTTAAATTTACTTAAATAAACTTGGAAATCACTTTCTTTTTGTTCCATCTCTTAAAGTTTTGTTGTTTTGGTTTAAATAATTTATGGCGATTTATTTTCATTATATAATTTTTTATATGTTTCATAATATTGTTCAACAATTTTATGATAAGTAAAATCTTTTACTCTCTTTAAACCTTTCTCAATTAAGTTCTTTTTAAAATCATTATTTTCTAATACTTTCTTAATTTGATTATATAATTCATCAGAATCATTTTCATGAAATACAAGCCCTGCATCTGCAATAACATTAGGGATTTCTCCAGAATCTGATCCAATTATAGGAACTTCACAAGCCATTGCTTCAATTAAAACATGGCCAAATTGTTCTTTCCATTTAGGCATTGAACGTGAAGGTAAAACAAAAACATCAAATAAGCTGATATATTTTGGGATGTCTACATAATTAACTGTTTTAATATAACGTATATTTTCATCAATCCCTAGTTTTTTAGCCAACTTGACTATCTCATTTCTTAACGGACCATCACCCACTAAAACCAAAGTGTATGGTTCTTTTAATCTTTTTACAGCATCAAAAAGTGTATCTATTGCTTTGTCTTCAACTAATCTACCAATAAAACCAATAATCTTGCCATTCAAATTTAATTTTGATTTTAATTCTTTGTCAATTATTTTCTTAAATTTATTTAAATCAATTCCGTATCTAGGCACAATTTTTTGCGGTTTTTTAAACCCCTTCTTTCTAAGGATTATCATAGCATCTTCATTTCCAGGCAATGCATAATCTCCATGTTTTAAACAAAATTTTTCAAAAAAAGAAAGAGGAAAAATTCTATTTCGGAAAATATTTTCCCATGAAAAAAGGATTAATTTTGTTTTTGGTAAAAATATTTTACAAAAGAATACTATTTGAAAACAAAATAAGCTATAAGGCTCTTCCTCTATATGTATTACATCTGGTTTTAATTTGTAAAGATAAGTAAAAAATGGAAAATAGGAAAATAAAGCACTCTCTTTTCTAAGAAAAAAAAGATTTGATAATTTTACCTTATATTTTTTATGGCTAAATTGTTCAGGTTTGGCATAATATGTTTTTAACATTCTTTTATACTTTTTGGGTGCAAAAAGATGCAAATCTAGATCTTCATAATTTGATAAAATATCCAATTGCTCATGTAAACCGCTTTTTGCGTCAACATAAGTTCTTGAGGTAATCAAAACTTTCATAGGGGATTAGAAAAAGGTATTATAATATAAAATTTTTGGTAAAATTGAGAATAATATCATAAAACTTATAAGCTAAATAATAAAACTATCTTCTAATGAAAAAGATTTTAGTTACAGGTGGAGCAGGTTTTATTGGTAGCCATTTATGTGAATTTCTTTTGAATAAAGGGCATAGGGTTATT
>JAYEMU010000070.1:0-3000 GCA_034718475.1 Nanobdellota archaeon | reverse complement strand
ATTGTATGGCCTAATGAGCAAGATTTAAGTGCTGACACAATTGCTTATGAATTGAAACAAAATGAAATCACATAACAAAGCTTTTACAGCGGAGCGCAAAAAGCCGCACCCGCTGAAAAGCGACGTTAGGTGTTTAGTGTTGCTTTAATCACATTACAAAATAATTTATTAACTAAATTATATCATGAAAATACAAAAAAATGGCAACTCTTTAATTGAAAAACTATTTACAATCAATGAAAAATATACGTTTTTAGTTGGTGCAGGTGTTTCTATGAATCCGCCAAGTAATTTATCATCTGCACGTCAAATTATAAATACTTTACTAAAATATTCTTCACCACCAAATGAATTATCTTCTCTCATATCCGCATCAAAAGACATTCAATTCGAACATCTAATTGATTTGTTTGGCAATGTATTCCCCAAAATGGATTATTTAGATTATTTTGAATCTGTTGATAATTATAATATAATACATAAATATTTAGCTCATTTAATTAAATTGAAACAATATGTTATCACAACTAATTTTGACTATTTAATCGAATATGCTTTGCTATCAATAATTCCTAACAGCACTAACATAACACCAATTATTACGAAAAATGATTTTACTTCATATTCTGATTTGGAACTTTTAAGAAAGGAAAATAGATTTCCTATAATCAAATTGCATAGCTCAAAAAAAAATATTATAACAGGAGAGAATTGTAAAGATTCATTAGTGTCTACAATGCCAGCTTTAATAAAAAATAAGCAGGAACGAACTGTGTTTTCATTAGAAAATTACAAAATTAGACTTTTTAATAGCATTATGAAATCTCGAAATTTAGTGGTAATTGGATATTCGGGTGGTGATATATTTGATATTATTCCAGCAATCGAAGATTTACATTATTTAAAATCTCTAATTTGGATTGAACATACTCCCAATTTGCGTACTAATTTTATTATAAATAGGATTGAAAATAATAAATCTACTAACTTAAAAATAGACAAAACTTTATTAAAGGCTTTGGCTAATAAAAATTATGAGATATATCATATTCAGGCAAATACTGAAAACATAATTAAAACTTATCTTTGGAAGTTACTTATACCAGAAGAACCACTTCCTACGAGTTTACCTCCAAATAATGAAATAACATTTTCAGGTTGGGTCGAAAATAATCTTCCAGTTATTTCCAAATTTAAAAAATTTCGAACGGCTGCTTTATTTTATCTTATAACAAGTGATTTTTCTAAATTTTTAGATTGTTCCAATCAAGCACGGCACATTGCAGTAACGCAAAATGACTACACAAATCAAGCAGAAGTATCATTAGATCTTGGATTTTATTATTATATAAAAAATGATTTTGAAAAAGCTCTTAAACAATTCAACCAGGCATATAAATATTTTCTAAAGACTAAAAATATTGATTTACAAAATCATGTCTTAGCTTCTATTGCAAAAGTTCAAAGTGCAACAGGAAATATAAAGGAAGCCAAAAAGCTATACGAGCAAATTTATAAATATGCTAAAGAACAAAATAATATTCTTGAACAAGCCGCAATGTTAAATAATATTGGTGCAATGAACTTAGATGAAGGTAATTTAAATGATGCATATTACAATTTTCTTCAAGCTAAACAACTTGCTAAAGAAGTAGGATATTATCCAGCTTATGTTTCGGCTTGTTCAAACTTGGCAATGGTATATCAAAATTTAAATGCTTACGATCTTGCGCTAACAGAATATAACGAAGCTCTCAAGATTGACGAAACAATCAGTGATCTTTACGGAAAATCTCAAATATTATTTGATATAGGCGTGCTTTACAACAAAATAGGTGACAATAAAAATGCAATAAAAACGCTAGAACAAGTTATTGCCCTTGATGACCAGATTAATGCTTACAATATCAAAATAAATCATCTACGTAGTTTAGCTGAAATATATTCAAATAACAATAATTTAAAATCCGCTGTTGACATATGTAGTAAAGCATTAGAATTAGCAGAAAAACTTGAAGATAAAAAAGAGATCATTACATGCTTTGGATCTTATGGATATATTTTAGAAAAAAATGGAAAATTTAATGAATCGATTTTAAAATATTTAAAGCAAAGCGATGTTGCAAAAGATATTAAAGATTTCTCGAGTCAGATTATTGCCATTGATAGTATTGGTAGAGTTTATCGTGAAATGAAGAATTTTAAGAAATCGATCAAATACTATTTAATTGCTATTGATGTCGCCTTAAAAAATGAAGAATTCGAAAAAAGATATTATGTATTAAACCATCTGGGAGAGACTTATTACAAATGGGGAAAATATGATGAAGCATTATGCGTTTATGATGAAATTTTTGATATAGCAATGCAATCACGGAAACAATCATGGATACAGCAAGCAAATCAGGATTATGAATTAATAAAAAACAAAATATCAGCCATCGGCGGTACACCATCGGATTCACGAGATGTCCACACATTCCCTAAAAACCTTAATGCGACACAGTGTCCCGCTTGTGGTATCCCTTACAGCATCACAACCTTTGCACAGCAGGTCAAGATCGCCTACCCCAACCCAAGGTACGGTGAAATATTGTTTATTAACTGTTCAGAGTGCAATTATTTAGCTTTATGGGTATTTCATGGTGAATGGTAGTTTATGACAAAGTATCGGAACGAAAGGACTTTACACCTAACTATGCATGCAGTTGACAAAAGGGCAGACGATGAAATCCAGCAAAATAGTACGTTCATAAAAGTCCCTGTTTATATTTTAAGATCGGTGCGTTTAATGCCCTTTTGCAACTGATGCTTGAGTTCTCGGCGGCTACGCCGCCGAGAATCGCGGCGCTGACTTCGTCCAGTGCCTTGTTCAACGAATAAGGTTAGATTGTGAGAGCGTAGCGAACCACAATCTGAACCGTTTGTTGGACAAGCCCGGTCTATATATAGAAAATAGCTTTTTGAGGATTTGCCTTGATCAGGCAGATGGGACGTAGA
>JAYEMU010000069.1:0-3073 GCA_034718475.1 Nanobdellota archaeon | reverse complement strand
TTTGGCACCTATTGCCAAAATTATTGATGATAATCTTGGATTAAAAAGAGGTTTTATGACAACTATTCATTCTTATACAAAAGATCAAAATCTGGTTGATGCTACTCACAAAAAAGACTATAGAAGGGGGCGTGCAGCGGCCTCAAATATCGTACCAACAACAAGTGGAGCTTCATTGGCTGTTGGCCAGGTTATACCAAAGTTAAAAGGGAAATTGCATTCTGAAGCTGCCAGGGTGCCTGTAATCGATGGCTCAGTTATTTACTTAGTCTGTGAAATCAAAAAGAAAAAGACTGTGGAAAAAATCAATAAAATTTTTAAAAAATCATCCCAGAAAAAGTATAAGGGGATACTTGAATATAGTGAAGAGCCAATAGTGTCTTCAGATGTTATTGGAAACCTGCATGCTGCTGTTTTTGACTCTTTATTAACCCAAATTGATGGTGATTTGCTAAAAGTTGTTGCATGGTATGATAATGAAATGGGTTATAGCTTCCAATTAGTGCAATTAATTAAAAAGTTTAGTAAAAAATGAAGATTTTGAGCCAAGCAATCCCACGAACTTTAGTCGTGGGGAGAATTGGCTTAGGAAAGAAGAATGGAAGGAACTAATGTAATTCAATTGATGCCATCAAAGGCACAGAAAAGCATACATTGGGGCGAGACAGTTCCATTGGAGGTGGCATAATGGCTTCGACCAAGAATCCAACGAAATTTAGTCGTTGGAGTGTCAAAACATTAGATGATTATAATTTCAAATTGAAAAGGGTTTTATTAAGAATAGATTTGAATAGTCCCATTAACAAAAAAAAAGTTGAAATTTCCGCAAGATTCAAGGCACATATCCAAACAATAAAAGAGCTTAAGAAAAAAGGTGCAAAAATAGTAATCATTTCTCACCAAAGCATGCCCAAAAGAAAAGATTTCATAAGCTTAAAGCAACATGCCAAACTTCTAAACCAATATATTAAAGTTAAATTTGTTGATGATATCATTGGAAAAAAAGCAGTAACAGCAATAAAAAAACTTAAGGCTGGAGAGATACTGCTTCTTGAAAATGTTCGCTTTCTCAAGGAAGAATTCAAGCCTAGCAAAAAAAATAGACTTATCAAAATCTTATCACCTTTATTTGATATTTATGTTAATGATGCTTTTTCTGTTTCACACAGAAAACAAACTTCAATAATCAGTTTCTCAAAAGTACTGCCTTCCTGTGCAGGGAGAGTAATGGAAAAGGAAATCAATTCATTAAAAGAGCTTAATAAATTTAAAAAACCAGCCATCTATATCCTTGGCGGCGAAAAAATTGAAGATAATTTATTAATAATTAAGAAAAAAAAGATTGATTTCATTTTAGCCTGCGGAATTTTTGGTCAACTTTGTTTGATTTCTAAAGGAAAGGATTTGGGGGAACAAAATAAATATATAAAAAATACCTTAGGTTATAAAAAAAATAGAAAATTAAAGCAACTGATAAATAAAAAAAATTTTATTTTTCCCAAAGATTTTGGTGTAAAAGAGAATGAGAAGAGAAAAGATTATGATTTGGAAATGTTCCCATTAAAATATGAAATATTTGACATAGGACCAAAAACTCAAAAAGAGTTCATAAAAATCATTAAAAAAGCCAAGAGCATATTTATGAAAGGCACACCTGGATTCTCCGAAGACAAAAGGTTTAGTGCTGGTACAAAAAACATCTTAAAAGCAATAGAAAACTCAAAAGCATTTTCAGTAATCGGAGGAGGGCATACAACAACTGCAATTAAACGTTTCAAAATAAAAGAAGATAAGATATCTCATATTAGCTTATCTGGAGGGGCATTAATTGAATTTTTGGCTGGAAAAAAACTACCAGGGGTTGAAGCATTATGTATGACATAATATGTGTAGGATCTAATGCAATAGATATTTTTACAAATACTGAATTAAAAGAAAAATCCCATAAGCACCAAAGATTTATAGCTTATCCATCTGGTTCAAAAATATTAATTAAGGATACTAAATTTACTACAGGTGGTGGCGGAACAAATACAGCAGTTACTTTTTCACGCTTAGGTTTAAATACGGGTTATTTAGGCAAAGTTGGGAATGATTATTTTGGCAACATGGTTTTAGAAGAATTAAAAAAAGAGAAAATAGATTTTTTAGGAGTAAGAAGCAAAAAAAAGAATAGTTTTTCAATAGTTTTAGACAGTAAAGAACATAATCGTACAATACTTGTCTTTAAAGGGGCAAGTAGTAATTTAGAATTTAAAGAAGTTAAAAAAAGCAATTTGAAAACAAAATGGTTCTATTTCAGTTCACAATTAAAACAATCTTGGCAAACTCAAATTAAATTAGTAAAATTTGCTAAAAAACAAAAAATTAAAGTCGCATTTAATCCAAGCCAATATCTCATAAAAAAGCAGAATATTAAACCAATTCTGAAAAATATCGAAATATTGATTTTGAACAAGGATGAAGCAAAGCTTTTAACAAAAAAAAGAGACCTTCTAAAAGAGTTATATGCTATGGGCCCAAAAATAGTTTGTATTACAAATGGCAAAAAAGGCATAACACTTTACAATGGAGAATATAAATATAAGCTAAAGCCTCACAAAATGAAAGTAAAAGAAAGAACTGGGGCAGGTGATGCATTTGCATCTACATTTGTAGCAGCAATTATTAAAAATATATCAATTGAAGAAGCATTAAAGATAGCTTTGACAAACTCAGAATCAGTAATAAGATATTATGGTGCCAAAAATAGATTACTAAATTGGCATAAGCTGACTAATAAAATAAAGAAAGATAAATTCAAAATTAAAAAAATAAAATGGAACTAAATAAAATTATGAAAAAAGGGAAATCCCTCCTACTGGCTTATGACCAAGGTCTTGAACATGGTCCAACTGACTTCAATGATAAAAATATAGACCCAGATTATATAATGGATATTGCAATTAAAGGAAAATTTAATGGAATCATTTTACAAAAAGGGATTGCAGAAAAATATTATCAGGGAAAAATCCCTTTAATTCTGAAGCTTAATGGAAAAACAAAATTTCTTAAAGGAGACCCATTATCAACA
>JAYEMU010000068.1:0-12908 GCA_034718475.1 Nanobdellota archaeon | reverse complement strand
CGTTGCACTCTCCTCCCTCTGGTCGTCGGGGAATTTAACACGAATTAACCGAGAAATCCCTTGCAGGAATTTCTCCAAATTTTTTCTCCAGCTCTGTTCAGCAAAATTTTTGTGGGTTGCCTCAAAACCGAACTTCTCTAAATCCCAATGTTAGTTGCAATTAAATTTAAGTTTCTAAAACGGGAATTCTCTCTAAAATGGAAAGGGCAAGAAGTTGTTTTTTAATGTCATAAATCGATATGTTTTTTTATTCAATTTGATAGAAAACAGCAGGGTTGGTTAAATGAGCAAGAAAACTTACTTAAAGATTCGGTTTAATTTTTATTATAACCATATTGTTCATCCCTAGACATAAAGACACTTTTCCAATATGATTCTCTTGAATCAATGGTATCATCTGATGTCCCAAATTTATATGTTTCTAAGATAGCAAATTTAAAATTCTTTTCTGCATATTTTAAGCCCTTTTTATCAATTAATCTTCTAAGGTCTTGATTTCCTCCATGACCAGTATAAATATACTTTTTCCATCTTGACCAAATACCTTCCCCCCCATAAGCAGAACCAACATATTTCTTTCCATTTTTTGTGTCTGTTATTAGATAAATTCCATCTATATGTTCAAGTGTTGATTTCCAATCAGATTTATTTATTTGAAAAATATGCTTTAGTTTAATAAATTCAATATCAATATTATTAGAACCCGGAAAATCTTCTCCAGAGAACTCCTGATCAAAAATTTCTGAAACAATTATTTTGGGATAATGTTTTTCAAAATTTACACGTTTAGCTCTATCACCCATTTGGTATTCAACAAGTAATCTTCCAATAAATTCTCTACCCAAATCACATAATTTAACTTTGTATCGATTATTTCTTTTAATAACTTCCCATATTCCACCAAACAGCCAATATTCGTCACCCCGAGGATAAAATCTAACAAATGAAAAAATAAAATCCCTACTAAAACAATCCAAATATATACTCTTCTTTTTTGAATAAGGGCGATATTCCTGCCAACTCTTCCAATTATCTTTGTCTTGAACAAATACATCTAATGGTTCATCATCACCATTCCATACCGCAAAATGACCCTTATATAAAGTAGGATTATCAATTCTAATAATATTTGATAATTTTATTTTTATTTTAGTCATATATTAAAAATTATAAAGAATATTATTTATATAACTTTCTTTATTTTGAATTAAATATTACAGACAAAACACTTCTTGCCCTTGATGTATTTCCTTGAAGGCTCACTTTGTTCGCTAGATTGGAGAGAATTCCCTTGATTATAGTCTGCTTCGCAGAAATTGATTGGAAACTTAAATTTAACTTTGGATCTTTCGGACTTCGTCCGAACGTTGCACTAAAATCCAACCTCTATCGAGGGAAACTAACATATGGAATTTAACGGTTCCGAAACCTTGCAGGCTCCATCCAAATTTCTCGCTTCGCTCGAAACTTCTCTTAATCGCGATATTAAATACAATTGAGTTCTCGCTAACTACTAGAAAAAAACGGGAAGGGGGCGTCGTCCTACGGACAGTTAGTATTTTTCTGCGAAAAATAATTAGGAAACTGTCAAACTTGGGTTGCAATAATCAAATGCCCTGAAAATGTTATCGTATCCTCTAAAAAACTTTCTTCTATTATCTAAAATTTGCTGTAACCAAAGCTTTGGACTCACCATTTTAGTTAGAAAAACAGCCCCAATTTATAAATCTTTTTATTATTCTATAGTGGCAACCAATTTTTTGGAAAGACTTATTAATTATAGAAGAATTTGGGCATTTGATGGGTAGATTTAGGAACTTTATCAAAAAAATAGCTAATAAAAAAACTTTGACCGCATTATTAACAGGTGCAACTTTGTTATCCCCTTTGCCGGTTTATTCTGATCCATTGAAGATGCGTGATGAACCAAAGCCCAAGTTGCAATTAAAACTAAAGGAACTGCCTAAAAGAAGAAAAATAACAATAAAATTGCCCCAAACAAAAGAGGAAAAGCAAATGGTTTTTGCAGGTTCCTCATTTGGTTCATCTAATTTTTTAAGATTAACGAAATCACAGGGCTTTTTTTTGAATAAATCTGCTTGTTTATGCTATAAAACTTATGGCCATACAACCTTGAAATATAATTTTTTTAAGGATAAGATTGTCGACAAGATGCGAAGTTTTGCCAATCTAAATCTAATCTTTGAAAAAACTCCCCTTGATGGTATTGGAAATGATCTTTTTTCATATAGGGCTTTAGCTAACCAGGATTATGGGCCTTACAATCTCAATGAATGGTTTAATTTATATAGGATTTTTTATGATTGTTCAAATAAATCCCTTGTTGGGAATGAATTCAAATCAAAGGGCATAATTGGTGCAGATATTGATTCACATATAGAATTTTTTACCACCCATTATTTTACTAGGGGCAAATCTCTGGTAAGGTATGATCACGGCATTCGTGCAAGTGCTTTGGTTAAAATGGGATTAGGTCTGCAGGGCAATGTCAAGTTCGGTCAAGGGTATGATTGGGGGTTGCATCCTTTAGAGAAATATTTTGGTTCTCAGATTTTTTTAGATTTTTATTATAATTATTTGGTAGATTTAACAACTTCCGAATCTCACCAATGGGCAGAAAAGATTAAGGATGGCTGGCAGGGTTTGGGTATAGAATCGCAGGAATTTTATCGTGCAAAAGGCGAAAAGAATTTTAATTTTTATTTGCTTTCTTCTGAAGAACAGATGGATGAACTTAATCTGGCAACAATTATAACCCAGGATTTATCAACTAAGCGGCTAGAAATGGGCTATTCTTATTTATTATATTTTTTTAGGGAACAGTCATTCAAAAAATTTTGGTATTATGCCATGCTGGGCGGCAGTTTATCTAATTTAAATTATAATTTTAAAAATAAGTCCCAAAGCCAGCGACTTGAAATCTATCCTGATATGATGTTTAGCTCAAAAAATAAAAATGAGCATTCTGGCGAAGGCTCCTTAAAAAAATTCAATTTGAATTTTGCAGGGCTTTGCGGTTTTAATATAAAAGATGTTGCATACCCCTATTTCGGATTTAGTAATTATCCTATGCCCAGGACTGTTAATGGTTTTGCTTTAACCTTGCCCAATTTTGTTGCAAACTTTATTCTAGAGAATAATAGTTTTGATGAAAATAATTTTTATCCCTCTTTGGAATTTTTAATGCCTATTTCTGTTGATGGTGATTATAAGCCCCCAATGTTAAATTATTTTAAACAAAAGGCCATAAATCTTATTTCCCCGTTTTCGGTTAAGGTTGCAAATACAGAAAATGCAAAGAATATAGCTTATAGTCTTTTAAGGGGCACCTTTGTAGCGGGTTCTGTTAATTCCAATGATGCAAATTTAAGTTTGCTTAGAAATAAAAATGGTTTTTATTGGGAAACCGGTTTAGAGGCTTATCTTAAGGCTGAAGGCGCTGGCGGGTATATTCGGTTTGGTTATGAAAAATTAGGCATGGTTTTAGGCTATGCTGCAAAATTGAATCTTAAGAAAAAAGTAGAAGGGCATCTTGGCCGTTTGGTTCTTGTTGGCAATTTTAATAATTATTTTGTTAAATTGAATGCAAAAGGCTTTTGGCAGAAAAGGACTGAAGGTTATTTTAATACTGCTTTTGATACAATATTAAAAAATGAAAAGTATGCTGTGCTGAGTGTTGGTGGATTTTTTTAACTATTTCCCCAAGAAGTCTATATCCTGAAACCCATAGTTTAGGGCATGAGTAGTTCACGATAATATTATTGCTGGCTTTCCTGGAAGTGCTTTTTTTGATTTTGTATTATCAGATTTGTCTGCTGTAATTATTTCAATATTGCAATCAAACTCTTCTTTAAGGAAAATCTTGTTTTCTTTTAGTATCTCTTCTTCTTCAGTTTGGTTAGAGATAATATGCGGCAGCCTTTGAGGATTTTTTACAAGCATTGGTATCATTTTGCTAATAATTTTTCCATTATCAGATTCAATGAAGATTTTTATTAGTTCTCCGATATTTCTTGTTTTCTTGAATTCTTTCTTAAGCCTTTCAAAAAAGAAAAATTTCCAGTCTTCAGAAATAAAAAATGTTATTTTTTTAATCTTGTCAAGCTTTGCCAGTTTTTTTACCTGTATTATGTCTGTCATGACATTATTTACAAAAATTTCTGAATATTCTTTTCTTTCATCAATTTTTTTTTCTTCGTAGTTAGGCCATTCTGCATTTGATATAAATCCCCTTTTATTTAATTTAGACCAAATCTCTTCGCAGATATGCGGAGTGAAAGGAGTAAGCATTAGCAGTTGGGTTTCTAAAGCAGAATTTAAAAGTTTATTATTCGGCTTATTTTTTACTCTTCTAAGATACCATTTAATTGCCCTTGAAAATTCAAAATAAGCTTTTTGGATAGCACTCCTAAATAACGTAGAGTCCATTAATTCTGTAACTTCTTTTATTATGCAATTGATTCTTGATTCAAGCCATCCATCTATTTTTCTAAAGTCATCAACGCCTTTGTTGTAATAATCATCAATAATTGTACCAATCTGTTGCAATTTTGGATAAATTGACTTTGCAAAACTAGTATCCCAGTTAGGATCATCTAATCCTTCGCCCCCATTAAGTATGGTTATTCTGGAAGCATCACTGCCAAACTCTTCTGCCATTTTTTGCAAGGCTATCATATTCCCTAATGACTTTGACATTTTTTGGCCGTCTACAGTCAGCCATCCATTGGCCCCTATCCCCTTTGGCCATTGATTTTTAGGAAAAATTGCTACATGATTAAAAATATAGAATGTTAGGTGGTTTTGTATTAAATCCTTTCCCGAATTTCTGAAATCGCAGGGGAACCAGTACATGAATTCCTTTCTTATTTCATCTATGTTTTGAACATCTGGTTTTTCGCCTTTGCTATAAAACACATAATCAAAAAACTCATTGTTGATTTTTTCAATAGGCACATCCTTAATCAAGTGTGCAATAGTATAATATGCTGGATATATGGTGCTGTCGGACAAGCTTTCAATAAGCCATTTTTCATCCCAAGGCAGCCTTGTTCCAAGCCCTTCTTCTCTTGTGCACGCCCATTCATGCAGCCAGTCAATGACATACTCAAACTGTGCCCTAACATTTTTTGGATATAACTTGATTTGCTTGAGGCATTCATGCGCAAGTTTTTTCCATTCCTTGTTTCCGTAATCAATGAACCACTGGTTTGAGACAATTTTTATTATTGATGGCGTTAAGCATCTGCAGACAACTTTGCCTGAAAGCTCATAGAATTTAATTGCCTCTCCTGATTCCAATAAAGCCTTTTTTACTTCATCCTTGACGTCAATAACTTTTTTGCCTGCATACTTTCCGCAATTTTTATTCAGGGTTCCTTCATAGAACCCTTTTTTATAAACTATTTTTTTAGCTTCAGTTAATTTTTTTCTTTCATGCTGGTTCTTGATGCCCATTTCCTTGCAGATTTTAACAGCAGGCATATCACCCAAATCTTTAGAGTCGATTATTGGTATAATTTTTATCTTTTTTAGTTGTTCAATATCCAATCCATATTTTTTGCACTCATCTTCATCATTTTGCAGGTCATGCAATCCTATATAATCGTCAGGCGCATCTGAAGGCACAGATGTTACAATGCCAGTCCCTTTGGATGTGTCGCAGAAATATGAAGGCAGGATGATAATCTTTCTTCCTATTCCTGGAGCCTTGGCATATTTGCCGATTAATGCCTTGCCATTGATATTTTCAATGAATTTAACTTCCCAGTTCTGTTCTTTAAGTTTTTCGACGCATTCTTCAGAAACTATCCACTCTTCATCCTTTACTTTTATCTTGGCATAATTATTATCAGGCTCCACCCATAAATTCGTTTGCCCATAAATTGTTTCTGGCCTTAGTGTTGCAGTCAAGAGATAAGCCCCGTCTTCAAGTTTGAATTTTAATAATGTAAATTCCTGTGCTGTTTCACCTTCACCCTCTGACCTTGAGTGGTCTGAAACAGCATTCTTGCATTTAGTGCACCATACTACTGGAAAATTTCCCTTAATAATATAATTCTTTTCTTTTAGCTTGCTGAACTGCCATCTGATAAATTTATCATAATATGGGTTTAAAGAACTTGTAGTAAAATTTCTTCTCCAATCAATCATTAATCCTTGTGCTTTCAAATCCCTTTTCCAGATAGGTGCAAAAGTTTTTACCCATTGCACAGGTTCAGAGAATTTTAGAATTTCGTTATCTGAAAAGCCCTGGTCCCTCATAATTTTCCATTGCTTTTCTTCTTTTTCCTTGATTCTTTTGGCAGCAGAAACTATTGGCGAGCCAGTGCAGTGCCATCCTTGTGGATAAAGGACATTATATCCTTTCATTTTTTTGTATCTTGCAAAAGCTTCAACTCTCATCATTGTATAGAAATGTCCTATATGCGGAAAGGCATTGATATAAGGATAAGGGAAAGTAACAAAGAATTTTGGCTTATTTTCTATTGCATTGGCTTCAAATGTTTTTGCATCTGCCCATTTCTTTTGCCATTTCTTTTGAATTCCGATAAAGCTTTCCATGATGTTAAGTATTTATGTAGGTTTATATTTAAATATTTCTAATTTCTTAATTAAGCAGATTAAAAATAATAGCACAATTAATCCGCCAAGCATATAGAATGAAATTTTTTCATAATTCTTTTCTTTTTCAAAGCTTGTAATGGTTTTATTAGATATTGTGTTATTTGATGATTTTTCAATTGTGGCTTTTGCTTTATTTATTACCTGAATCTGATTTTTGTCAATATTAAAGATTAATGGTATTTTTATTGAATTTATTATAGAGGAATCTTCCTTTATTTCATCAATGACAAGCTCTTTTGTTTTTGGGATGTGCTCAGAATCGATTATAATCCTGAATTTTGTAGATTGCTGTGGTTCAAGATAAGAGGTTTGGGGTTCAGCATAAATATCATTGCTTATAGTATAATCTGCACCGCTCTCAAGGTTGTTATACACTTTAATTTCTCTTATAGCGCTTCCATTTATGTCGCCAAAATCCAATTGAATTGGAGTAATTGCTATTGCTGAAACTGTTGGCAATAAAAATAAAAAAATAAAAAAATATTTCATCTTAGCCCACTTTTGAAGTTACCTTTATTTTCCCTTTGAATGTGTTTGCTTTAAGGAACTGCGGCACTTTCATTCTAAACCTCAAATTTGTTATTTCATTAGGTTGGGCATTTGTGTCAAGTGTTTGCGGCTGCGCCAGGCTCATCCAATCCAGATTAAAAACCTCAATATTTTCTTTTGGGATTATTTGCCCCTCTGCCTCCAGATCAAAACCAGTGATGATTGTATCTATTTCTATATTTCCAGTATTTTTGATTTCAACAATCTTTTCTTCTGAAATTCCTCCTGGAACTAATTCTGCCAGGTTTAAATTTTTGGTTAATATAACTGAAGATAAAATTCCCAAATATGTAAACCCTAAATTTTCAGAGGTTTCTGAGGCATTATCCCTTGCAAAAAATTCAAGATTATAATCTCCTGCAAGATCAGTGGCAGCCATTTCAAAAGAACCATTAAAAACCAAACTTTGATTTTTTTCGCTTGAAAAAAGCAAAAGGTATTCTCTGCCATTGATTCTAACTCCTGTTTCTTTTATATCGCTTATGCCATTGTCATCACTGACTTCAAGGCTAACATAAACAGTTTTGTTTTTATCAATTTCAGGCATTATTTGTATGCCCTCATCTTCACAATCATCAGTTAAAAATATTTTTTCTAAAATTGCTGGCGCAACATTAATAACAACTGCTTCAACATTAATGCTGCTTTCTTCACTTGAGTACTGGCTCCTGCCAGGCGTTCCATCCATCTGCCCTTCAGCCCAATTGTCAATGGTGTTAGGCAAACTATAATTAACTCTTTCAATTGTTTTTCCGTCTCCTGGGCTTATTGAAGAATTATAATATAATACTTCTGTTATTATTCCATTGGTAAGATTAATTGTATCTTCAATTGCAAAGCTAAAATATCCGTCAATAGCTGCAAACCCATCATTTTCATCCCATACGCCGTCATTATTTCCCCAATAGCTTTCAAAGCTTTCATTATCTGCATCAGTTCCGTCAACTAATTCTCTTGCAATTACTACATATTCACCTGGCTGGATGACATAATCATCAAAATTATAATTATCAATTTTCCAGTCTGTCAAATCGACAGGCTCATTTCCGTCATTAAAAATTTCTATCCACTCTCCATCTGTCTGGGACGAAGTCTGCGTCGGGTCAAACATAACTTCAGTTATTATTATGTTTGCAGATACCATTGGGATTGCCCCCAACATTATCAGGCACAAAATTATTTTTTTCATATTTTTTCACCTCTTAAGTTTTTTATATGCTTAGAATTAGGGGGCTTTAAGAACTTAACCAAAAAAAAATAGCATTATTTCTACAGGTTCCAAAAATTAAAATAAAAAATTAAAAAATTTCATTCATTATATCGTCTAATGTTGAATCATCAGCTGGTTCCTCAAGAACATCAAATTCATATTTGAATTTATAAGCTAGCCTTATGGCTTCCAACTCAAAATTGAGTCGGGAAAACTCTTCGCCTTCAAGTCTTTGTTGCAAATATTCTTCAGTAGTTTTTATAAATTCATTTATATATTTTTTATCTTGGCCTTGATATCTTTTCAAAAGATGGTTTTTTAGATCTTCTTCAACATCTTTTCGCTTTTGTATGTCTGCCATAGCCTTGTCTGATAGCTTTGCGCCTTCGTGACAAACATAGGAATTCTTCATCCCTTTTAAATAAGATAATTTATCCAAATGCTTTTGGGAAAAAAGTCGTACTAGTTTGCGTTGATCTTTATCAAATTTATATTCGTTAGTTGTTGGAATAATGCCTTTTTCATATAGCTTTTGATTAAGTATATCATAATATTCCAGTAATTCAAGCTCTTTTTCAAAAACAATTGCGTCTAATTCCTTTTTTATTTGTAATAATTTTTCTTTCATTTTAATGATAAAATTTAGAACAAATATTTAAATTTTGCTAATTTTTGGGCTTTAATTTTTGTAATCTGCATCTATCTGGTTCAATTCTCATCTGATTCACTAATTAGTAAAAAATTAAACCAAAACATTTATATAAGATGAGTGTGCAATATACGTAGAAAAGAGAAGAGGGTGATAGAGGTTGGACATGAGACTTACTAATAAACAAATTACAGAATTAATTTCAAACATTGCTGGGGAAGATGTTCCTCCTTTAATATCCATTCTCAAAGGTAAAAAAAACATTTCTGAGTTCAAATTGGCAGATGAATTGAATATTACTGTAAATCAAATGAGAAATATGCTTTATAGGCTTCACGAGTATAATCTGGTATATTTTAATAGAAAAAAGGATAAAAAGAAGGGATGGTATATTTATTATTGGACTTTAAATCTTAAGAATACAAAAGAAGTCCTTGTAGATTTCAAAAAGAAGCAATTGCAGGAGTTTAAAGCCAGGTTGGAGAGAGAAAATCAAAGTATGTTTTATGTCTGTCCTAATCGCTGTATGAGATATGATTCTGACAATGCTATGGAAAATGATTTTAAATGTGAGGAATGCGGTGAATTAATAAGGCAACAGGATAATTCTAAGACAATTACAAATATTAAAGCAAGAATTGAAGATATGGAAAAAGAGATAGAGAATGCAGAGAAATTCAAAGAGAAGGAATTTGCTAGTTTTGGAAAATCGAAAATAAAGAGAGCAAGGAATGCAGCAAAGAAGAAACCTCTAAAGAAAGTTAAGAAGAAAGCTCTAAAGAAAGCAAAGAAGAAACCTCTAAAGAAAGTTAAGAAGAAATCTCTAAAGAAAGCAAAGAAGAAACCTCTAAAGAAAGTTAAGAAAAAAGTAGTAAAAAAGAAAGTAAAGAAAAAACTTCTAAAGAAAAGAACTTCTAAAAAAAATACAAAGAAAAAACCTCTAAAGAAAAAATCAGTAAAAAAGAAAACAATTAAAAAATTTCTAAAGAAAAAAGCAAAGAAAAGATAATTCTTTCAAAGCCTTTCAAAGCAATGCAATCAATCCTGCAAAGACTTTAGAGCCATCTAATGGCGGGATAGGCAGCATATTAAATATAAATAGGAACATATTCAATTTTTTGGTTATCATTAAGGCAATTAATGAATTTCTGCTTAATTTTCTTTTATGATATTTTAGGTACAATGCTGCACCAAGCCAAAGCATTAGATTGACTAAGGGCCCGGCCAATGCAATAAAGGTTATTTGTAATGGCGAAGCAGTTGCTGGAAAAGAGACATATGCAGGGGCAAGAATCAGGAATGGCGATCCAATCAGCTTCAATATTACCCCAAATCCCAATCCTGGCCAGTATGCATGGAACACTGCTGGCAGGCCAAATCCCATGCCAACAAACTTGTGCCCCAATTCATGCAGTATTACTGCAGGGGCTGCAATAATGGTTGCAAATTTCACGTCATCCCAGTCGAACCATGTATTTCTATAAATCTCAAAAGGCCCCTTGGGCTTTTTTATATAACCAGATAAAATATAGCCTATTATCAAGCTTACAGCAGCCATGCCGACAATTTCATTGAACGTTATGAAAACCATAAACTTTAGGTGTTTGGGAAGATTTAAATAATTTCCTTTCTTTTACTTTAATATGTTATGGCACATCTTTGTACCAATTATAGCTTTTCTTGGCTTTATTGTAGGTGTTATATTTACCAGATTATGTGCTGAGGAAATTAAGCCTGGAAAAAAATATTTTGACATTATTCAGAAATGTCTTATTTTTATTATTGCTGTTTTAATTTTTTATTTTTCAGGATTTAATATAATCTTTTTGATTGGCGGATTTTTGCTTGGATGGTTCTTGGCATTTGATTTTTTTTATTTAGGCTTGGCTTTGGCTGTATGTTTTTATATTTCCAAAACTTTTATTTTTATTATTTCATCCTTGATATTTGTTTGGGGCCTGCCCAAGGGTTCTTTGGTTGGCTGGAACCGTAGAATCATTTTAAGAAGCTTTTCGATGTTTTTCTTGCCTTTTGTTATATTATTGATGCCTCCGTATATCAACCCTAAAATCTTTTTGGCCTTGTGCTCCGGCTTGTTGTTAGGCGGTTTGTTTAAGGATTTGCATTCATTTTTTTCTAGAAGAAAATGATTCATTTGATTAAGACTTCAAATGCTATGTACTTAGGTTTTTTTCCAAGGTAGGATTCTATCTCTGCTATTGCTTCCTGCCTTGAAGATGCTTTTGGTATTATCAGGCTGTAATTGATTCTTTCAAGGACTTCATCTAATGTTCCGATGACAACATTGCCTATCTTTCCCCATATGCTTTTACCGGAATACCCTTTTCTCAGCTCTACATTCCTTCCAGCATATACAAACTTTTCTGAGAAATTTCCTTTGCATGCCCTTAGCTCATAGGTTTTCCCATTGTCCCTGAAATCAATAAATGGTTGTGTGCATAATGGTACAAAAAGCCTGTTTGCCATGATTTTGTTGAATGTTGAATCATTTATAAGTTTTTTTGTTCTAAAATTCATGCTGAAAAATTTAAAAAATATTCTAGCTTTATTGTTCATCTTTATGATATAAATCAAGGATTATTATCTTGTTTTCTTTTTTAATGAAAATATATGATAATCTAAATGGCGCAATGTAGGTTGCCCTTGTATTGTTTCTGGTAAATTTCAGAGGTTTTCCTACATTTGGATTTTGCTTTATTTTAATAAGTTGCTTTATTATTTTCTCTTTTGCTTTCTTATCCTTGATTCTTGAAAATAATTTTTTGAAATTTGGATGGAAAGCGACTTTCACCATTTTTTAATGTCTTTTAAGAACTCTTCAAATTCCATTTCCTTAAACTCACCTTTTTCATATTTTTTTAAGGCTTCTTCTGTCCTTCTGGCAAATATAATATCATTTTCCAGATTCTTATTCAGGTCTGCTGTTTTTTTTAGGATTAATTGATTATTTGCTTTTATCAATATCAGCTTTGATCCTTCTGGGATATCATCCCTCATTTCAGCAGGTATTACTATTTGTCCTTTTGTACTCATTTTTGTCAGTGCTATTTCCATAAGTAAGATTAATCTTACTTTATTTATAAACTTTTGTTTTTTAAAAGTTTTTATGAATGTTAATAAATCTTGCTTTTATTTGTCGGAATATTTCTTTAAGATTCATAAAAATTAGAAAGGTATTAGAAAAGCAATTCTTTTGCTCTACTTATTAAGTCCCCTGTTGTTTTTTTGTCAAATGTCTTTATGAAGACTATGTCTTCTTTGTGTGAATCATAGAGGTTTGCTTTGCCTATCGGCACATATTCTGAAAAGAGTAATAGATTTATTATACTTTTTTGGTTGGCTCTTGCATCACAAATTATTGCATCATATTCCTGAGAATCGTTAGCTTCCGCTTGCCTTAGCATGAAATGGGCAAAATCCCTTCTTCTTACATCTGGATGTACCCTGATGTTCTTTATTTCCCTTATTCTTGGTTCGCTTTTGTGTTTTTGATAAATTAGGTTCCCCACTAATGTATAATCGCTGTATGCTAATATTGGTGTTTTGTAGGATGTTAGAATCTCCTGTTCTGCCCTTTGTACCCATTCTTCATATTTTGGATAGTTTAAATGCTGTAAAATTAGGAAATCTACTAGTTGCTTTAGTTCTTTTGTTTTTTGTAGGGTTCTGAATTGAAAGTCGAATGGCATTGCTGTTTAGTTATTGTTGAGATATTTATATTTTTTGTGGAATAAATGACATACTCCACACACTAAAGTGTGTAGTTTCTCGGACTTAGCTTGGACAAATATTATTTATCCTCACTACCGATGGCATAGCCACTATGCAACT
>JAYEMU010000067.1:0-3134 GCA_034718475.1 Nanobdellota archaeon | reverse complement strand
TTCAAGGGCAAAGAAAAAGAAGTTCTCAATAAAGCAAAAAAGCTCAAAACAGCATTAAAGGATTTCAGAACATTCTTGGATGGTCGCAATACATATTCTGCAGGATGGAAATTTAATGAATGGGAATTAAAAGGCGTGCCTATAAGAATTGAGATTGGTCCAAAAGATATTAAAAAAGAGCAAGTTGTAGTGGTAAGAAGGGATACCCGAAAAAAAGAATTTATCAAAATTAAGGATTTAAAAAAGAAAATAAGGGGTTTATTGGAAGACATCCACAAAAATCTTTATAAAAAGGCAAAAGATCATCTAAAAGAAAATATTATAGAAGTTGATAGCTGGAAAGATTTTCTAAAAGGGATAAAAAATAAAAAGATTGTAGTAGCCCCATTTTGCAATGATCCTAAATGTTTAGACTATATAAAATTCGAAACAGGCGGAGCCAAATCTTTAAATATCCTGCTTAAACAAGTTCTTAAAAAAAATCAGAAGTGTATAAAATGTGGCAAGAAAGCCAAAGTTCTTTGCCGTTTTGGTAAAAGTTATTAGCTTTTTCTAAACGCTTCAGCCAACAAGGTTATTCCTGTCAAGCCAGAAATAAAACTTGCAATTGAAGTGCCAACTACTGGGATTATAACTAATATTAGCCCTAACAATAATGAATAAGCCAATGACACAATCCAAGCAACCAAATATATTTTAGTAAACGCTTTCTTGAAAATATCTTTAAAATTAAAGGCTGCAGACAAAGTTTGCTTTTTTGCAAACCACAAAACTCCTGCCGGCAGAAAATAAACTATAAACAATGCCAATACCAACAACAAAGCGATTAGCACTATACTCAACAATTTAATTTTAAAAACAAGAAGCAATCCAGCAAATATCAACCCTAATAAAATTAATGGCAAGGAATAAATAACACCAATTACTGTTATAAAAATCCCTTTCATAAATAATTCTTTCCAATTTGACCATTCAGGAAGCAGCTTTTTATTCTTTAAGCTTAATTCACCAGTTTTTAGATAATATCCTGAAACAAAAAGCCCTATCAGCATACTGGCTAAAGATAATATTGCAACCAATGTTGGCCCTCCTAAACTTCCAGCATAGGCTATGCCTGAAGAAACAGCACTAATTACAAGACCAATTAAAAGTTTTCTATAATCTGTAAATGGTTTACGAAAAGCAGTATTAAAATCCAGCACAATTTATCACCTCTTTAATTTAAATGTATTAATTGATTTATAAGTTTTTAGGTTAAGTCATTATATACTTCTAAAACCCTTTCAGCAATTATATCCCAATCATATTTTTTAGCAGTTTTAACATTATTTTCAGCAATTTTTTTCCTAAGGCCATCATCATCCAGCAATTTAACAATTGCATCCTTTAAGGCTTTCTTATCCCCATAAGGGACTAGCAGCCCATTCTCAGGATCTTTCATTTCATAAGGCACCCCATTTACAGGCGTGGCCACAACAGGCAGGCCAGCAGCCATTGCTTCAAACAATGTTAGAGGCAAACCTTCACGATAAGATGGCAAGGCATAAATGTCTGATCCCTGATACATTTCAGCAATCTTTTTTTTGCCGTAAATAGGGCCTTTTAGAATCATTTTATCTGAACCAGAGCAGATGGCCTCAACTTTCTTTTTCATGCCCTCATCAGGTCCAATAAACACGAAATATGCATCATCCCTCTCTTTTACAATTTCCCTGCCGGCTTCTGCAAGGATATCCACGCCCTTGACAGGGTTCAGCCTTCCAAAAAACAATATGATTTTTTTGTCTTTAGGTATCCCAAAATTTTCTTTAAATTTATTATCCTTGATTTTATCAAAAAGTATAGCATCCATGCCATTTGGAATGACCACAATCTTATCTTTTGCCCCGCCGTATTTTTGGATATGATTAATTTCCCAAGGCGTTATTGCAATAATCTTGTCGCTCCATTTCAAACTCAATGGCAAAACTGTTTTGTAATCCAGCCAGACCAGCATCCTTGCAAACAACGACCTGAAGCCAGTTGTCCAGCAGCAGTGTGTTGTATGGACATGCGGTATATTTTTTAGCCTTGAGACTAATGCAGAAAAGAAATGATATGAATGCCCAGAAACATGCGAATGTATAATGTCAAAATGCTCTTTCATCAATCTCTTTATTACAGAAGGGAAAAAAGTTGCAAAGTTTGCAGCAATAAACCAGTTATTCAAACGATGTACTTTGATGCCGTCAACCACTTCTTCCTTAACTTTAATAGTATTCTTCTTATCTGAATCAGAACAGAACACATGGACATCATGCCCTTTTTTTGCCAGCCTTTGCCCAACCTCCCAAATAACATTTCCCGGTCCGTCAACTACCGGCCTGTAAAACGCAGTTACAAAAGCTATTTTCATATTTATATGAAAAGATATGATGAATTTAAATAAGTTGTGGAGGACACGACAAGTGTGCGTGAGATTTATAAACTAAACTTGCTTCACTTTTAATATGGAATTAGAATTTAGTGATAATGAAATTGTCATTGATAAAGAATTAAGCAATCTGGATAAGTTTGTTAAAAAGTTTGTAGAGGTTTTAGATAAAAATGGAATAAAGTATGTTATTGTATCTGGATATGTGGCAATATTTTTTGGCAGAAGCAGGCATACTGAAGATGTTGACCTGTTTATTGAAAAAATAGATTTTGAAAAATTCAAGCAATTATGGAAAGACCTTTCTAAAGAATTTGAATGCCTGAATACAGATGATGTTAATGATGCCTATAATAACTACTTAAATGAGAATACAGCTTTAAGGTTTGCAAAAGAAGGCACATTTATCCCAAACATAGAAGTAAAATTTCCAAAAATAAAATTAGATAAGCAAATATTGAATTCACAAATCTTAGTTAAATGCAGAGAAATGATTTTATACTTTCCTATTTTAGAATCACAAATTGCATTTAAATTATATTTGGGTTCTGACAAGGATTTAGAGGATGCTGAACATTTGTGGACAATTTTTAAAGAGAACTTTGCAAAATTAGTTAATTCATAGATTCTTAGCAAATTTGGATGTTTTTTTAGAGTATACTTCTAGAGAATACAAATCTTTATATACTTGTGCACCCTAATTATAATGGAGGTGATTAGG
>JAYEMU010000066.1:0-3212 GCA_034718475.1 Nanobdellota archaeon | reverse complement strand
TACAGTTATCTAAATTCTACAAAATTAAAATTAATGACAAAGAAATAACATCAGAAATTCCAAAACAAACTAGATTAATAATAGAAAAATTAGATATACCTATTACTTAATTTTTACGGAGTTAGGGTTTTATTTTGCAATTTTCATAATTCAATCTGATTATAAAAGTTTCCAAGAAAAATAAAAGATATTTTTAGAAGTTCTGGAAATTTATTCAGCCTTTTCTTCCTTGCCCTTCATTTCGCCTTTATCCTTCAACCTTAAAAATAAAAGCAGTAAAGTAATAACAATAAAAGGAATGGCTGCACCAAATGCAATTAATATTAAAGGATTTGTTGCCTGGCGAAGCATCTGCAAGGATAAAAATGCAAGAAGCTTCATAAATAATGGAGGCATTGCCTGCACATTCAATTCAGGCATTATTTCAACAGTTGCCTTAATAATGCCCATGATATCTTTTGGTCTTATATAACGGAAAAAAACAAAAAACAGCCCAATGGTAATCAAATTGATTGAAGTTTTTAATACTATCCTATAAAATCCCCTAACCAGCTTAAATCCAGCAGCTGCAAAAGTTAAAAAGCATCCTACAATGAAAAAAGCTATGCCAAAAAATATTAGATAACTAATTTTGCCAAAACCAGATATTATATTCGATATGTCTTCTTTTATCTGCCCTTTATCAATAGGCAAGGCTTTGGATGATATCTGGTCAAGGTTCATGTCCGCCATCTGATCCAAAAAATAATCCTTTATTTCATTGAATTCCATCTGTTTTATATCATTGCAGAAATCTATAGAAATAATTTTCTTGGCTTCTAGCGGAAGTGATTGGCGCTGGGCACATAATTCGAGCACCTCTTCCTTACTTTTTGGAAGATTGTCCGCCATCTGATCACTCATAAAATCCCTAATATCCTCACGATTTTCTTGAATAAATAACTTTAAATTATCCTGAAGCATAATATCAAAAGTATCTATGTTATCAATAAAATTTAAACCTGCCAATCCAGAAAAAATTAGCAGTATCCCAAATGTTATTGCAAGCGCACCAAATAAGCCTGCAAGAATTTTCATTACACTTTTGGCGCCCATATAATAAAATAAAATACTTTTTGCTTTATTAAATTTGCTTTCTTGCAACTTCTGTAAAAATCAATTCAAATCATAATAAAAAAATTCTTATTTGAATAATTAATTGCACAATGTTTATAAAAGTTTTAATAAAAAAAGGATTATTAAAGGAGGCATTAAAAAAATGAAAGATTATATTATAAGTTCTGAATCGGTAACACAAGGCCATCCAGACAAATTATGCGACAAAATATCAGATGCTGTTCTTGATGCAGCCCTGAAACAAGACCCAGAATCAAGGGTAGCATGCGAAACCCTTGCAAAAAAAGATACAGTGGTCCTAGCTGGAGAAATGACCACAACGGCAAAATTAGATTTAGACTACATAATAAGAGAAACAGCCTTAGGCATAGGATATTCTTCTGATGCTTATGGATTTAATGGGCATACCTGTAAAATTATCGACATGATGACACAGCAATCACCAGATATCTCACAAGGCGTAACAGAAGGGATGGGTGATTTCAAAGAGCAGGGTGCTGGTGATCAGGGGATGATGTTTGGCTATGCCTGCAATGAAACTAAAAATCTTTTGCCTTTATCTATAGACCTGGCAAAAAAATTGACCAATGCACTTACTAGATTCAGAGAATCATATACAGCATTAGGGCCTGATGGAAAATCACAAGTTGCTGTTGAATACGAAAATGGGAAACCTAAAAGGCTGGCCAATGTTATAATTGCTGCACAGCATGTTGCAGAAGCAGACTTGAATGAACTAAGAAAAAATATCAAAGATAAAGTAATTTACCCAGTATGCGATAAATGGATGGACAAAAATACTAACTTGTATATTAATGCAACAGGAAGATTTGTTGTCGGGGGCCCAACTGCAGATGCTGGATTAACCGGCAGAAAAATAATTGTTGATACATATGGCGGAGTAGGGAAGCATGGCGGTGGTGCTTTTTCTGGAAAAGACCCTTCAAAAGTTGACCGAAGCGGGGCTTATGCTGCAAGGTATATCGCCAAAAATATTGTTGAGTGTGGTTTGGCCAGAATCTGTGAAGTGCAACTTGCATATGTCATTGGTGTTGCAGAGCCAACTTCTATATTAATAGATACATTCGGCACAAATATAGCTCTTGAAACAGAAATTGCAAAAGCTGTCCGAGAAATTTTTCCAGTGAAACCAGCTGATATAATCTCTCAATTGAAATTAAAAACTCCAAAAGGGTGGTCATATCAAGAGGCTGCTGCTTTTGGACATTTTGGAAATGATAAATTTCCTTGGGAAAAATGCGATAAAAAAGAAGCACTTATGAAACACTTTTTTTACTAAATTTTTCTTTTTTTTATAAAACTTTAATAAGATTTTATAAAAAATTATGGGGATAATCTCTTTTGCTTAAATTTGCCAATCAATTCCTCGAATTTTAAACCTTTTTTTTGCACAAAATCAAAAGATAAACAATATGTTGAACCTCTGCTTAAAGGTATGTCATTAATATGCATGAAATACCAACCCTCTTGATCAAATCTTATGCCTATCCAAGGTTCTGCCCCAAAGCCAATAGAAAATTCTGCAAGCTGTGCTATCTCTTCCTTATTAAAATATTTAACCCTTGATTTTAATGCCTTGCATTCTATCGCCAAAACCCTCTTGCCATCAGAAGTTATCAAATCTGGAGAAGGCTGCCTTGAACTTCCACTCCCGGCACTCCTTACAACCGACCATTTTGCATTCCATAATAAATGAAACAACTCACGTTCTGCCCTAGTCCCCTTTTTTTTACTCATATATAAAAGAAAATCTTAAAAGTTTATATTATTTTCTAGAAAAATGCATGGGCAATCTAAAGTTAATCCCTCCTACTGAAAACATTTCCAAATCAAATTTTTTGCAGAAATTAAAAGTTTTTTTACCAATCTTATAGAATATTGATGAATAAGCAACAAATAAGGCTATATCCATTAGAGTTTTTCAAAGCATTCAGCCCTCTGCCACACTATTTTCTTCCCCCCATCTAAAAAAAGACAAATCCTCAATTGAAACTAACATCGGAATTATCAGATGTCGTTTAAGTTTGACCGCAGGGGGAACATTAAACGATTTGGGCAAAATTAGGGAAATCGCT